>JAGWNV010000278.1 GCA_028872975.1 Acidobacteriota bacterium | reverse complement strand
AGCCAGTGGGGGACCCAGGGATCGACGACGGTCGGCGGCGCCACCTACGCCACCTTCTCCGGCGACACCAAGGGCATGGCCCCCGACCTCCAGAAGTTCCTGGCCGGCCTCGGCACGGGCCAGGAGACCTGGAGCGGCGTCATGACCCAGTACTGCGAGGGCATCGCCGTGGGCGCCACCTCCTGCCCGACGAACGCCGCCCACGTCGGCTACCCCGCAGGCGGGGCCCTGGCCGGGGTGTGGGAGGACACGAGCACCGCCGCGCCGTCGCAGGCGTCGGCCGTCCAGCTCGCCAACGAGGCGGAGCGGGCCGCCACCCACTTCGGCAACGGCACCGGCACCAACCGCGACAACCAGTACTTCGTCGTCTCCCCGACCGGCACCCACCCCGACGGGTTCAACACGCCGGGCGGGAACTTCTGCGCCTGGCACGACTTCGCCGGTGACGGCTCGCTCGGGTCCGGCCAGGTCCTCACGAACGGCGACCTCGCCTTCACCAACATGCCGTACGTGACCGACATGGGGACGAGCTGCGGCGCCGACTTCGTGAACAGTGGCACCACCGGCGCCCTCGACGGCGTGACCATCGTGGGCGGCCACGAGTACGCCGAGACCATCACCGACCAGTACCCGGCCGGGGGCTGGACCGACTCGACGGGCTACGAGAACGGCGACAAGTGCGCCTGGCTCTCCACCGGCTCGGGGGCGGCCACCAACCTGTCGCTCACCACGGGGTCCTTCGCCGTCCAGTCGACCTGGGCCAACGACGACGGCTCGAGCGGCGGCTGCGAGACATCGCACCCGATCTTCTCGGCCGGCACCGTGACGGTCACGAACCCGGGCAACCAGACGGGGGCGACGGGCACGGCCGTGAGCCTCCAGATCCAGGCCGGCGACACGGCCCCGGGCCAGACCCTCACCTACTCGGCCACGGGGCTCCCCACCGGGCTCGCCATCGGCGCGTCGACCGGCCTCGTCTCGGGCACGCCCTCGGCGGGCGGCACCTTCTCCTCCACGGTCACCGCCACCGACACCACCGGTGCCAAGGGAAGCGCCTCGTTCAGCTGGACGGTGACCTCTCCCGACACGGTGACGGTGACGAACCCCGGCAACCAGTGCACGATGGTCAACCACAGCGTGTCGCTCCAGATCCATGCCACCGACTCCGCCGGTCTCGCCCTCACCTACACCGCCACCAGCCTTCCCACGGGGCTGCGCATCAACGCATCCACCGGGCTCGTCTCGGGGACGCCCACGGTGGTGGCCACGTACTCGGTCACGGTGACGGCGACCGACTCGAGCGGCGTCCACGGGTCGACCTCGTTCAGCTGGACGGTGCGCCGGAAGGCCCACGCCGGGACGGCGCTGCGGGCAGTGTGAGGGTCGGTCACCGGCGGGTGACTCCCCGGTGAGGCACGCCCCTCGGCCTCCGGGGTAGGACGCGGCGTGCCCACGGCGCAGGTCAACGGGATCGACCTGTACTACGAGGTCCACGGCGAGGGCACGCCGCTGCTCCTCGTCCCCGGGCTCGGTGCCGACGTCCGGCTCTTCGCCGGTGTTGTCGGCGAGCTCCGCCGGCGGTACCGGGTCGTCGCCTTCGACCCCCGCGGGAGCGGGCGCAGCGAGAAGCCGGACGGCCCCTATTCGATCGAGACCATGGCCGACGACGCCGCCGCCCTCCTCGCCGAGCTGGGTGTCACCAAGGCGGCCGTGGTGGGCTACTCGATGGGCGGCCGCGTCGCCCTCGCCCTCGCCCTCCGCCATCCCGAGGCCGTCGACCGTCTCGTGCTCGCCGCCACCTCGGCGCGCACGCCGGCGCGTTCCTCGCCATGGCGGTGGTTCGTGGTGGAGGTCGTCGGCCGCTTCCCGCTCTTCCGGGCCATCGACGGCCAGCCCCGGGCGGCCTTCGAACACCAGCGCCAGGCCTCGCGGCGCTTCGACTGCGCCGACCGGCTGGGCTCGCTCTCGGTCCCGGCGCTCGTGCTCCACGGGACGAGGGACCGCATCGTCCCCGTGGCCCTGGCCCGCGAGCTCGAGGCCGGCATCCCCGGTGCCCGCCTCGTCACCGTGCCGGGAGGCCACGGCGCCCTCCTCACCTTCCGGCGCCGGCGCTTCGTCTCCGAGATCACCGACTTCGTCGGCGTGTAGCGGTCAGTCCTCCTCGGCGAACCCCTGGCGGACCAGGTTCTCGGTGGTCACCTGGGGGTCGAGGAACTGGAGCAGGTAGTCGGGGCCGCCCGCCTTGGACCCCACGCCCGACAGCCGGTTGCCGCCGAAGGGCTGGCGGCCGACGACGGCGCCGGTGACGGCCCGGTTCACGTAGACGTTCCCGGCCACGAGCTCCTCGAGGGCCATGTGCACGTGGGCCTGGGACCGGGAGAAGACCCCGGCGGTGAGGGCGTAGGCACTGTCGTTGGCCAGGCGCAGGCCCGCCGCGAAGTCCGGGACCCGGAAGACGGCGAGGACGGGGCCGAAGAGCTCGTCCTGGGCCAGCCAGGAGCCGGGGTCGACGTCGGTCACGACGGCCGGGCCCACGAAGTAGCCGGACGCGGGGACGTCGTCCCGGCGCAGCGCCGGCATCCCCGCCTCGTCGAGCCGCCCGACGGCGTCGAGGAGCCGGGCATGGGCCTCGGCGTCGACGACGGGCCCGACCTGGCTGGCGGCGTGGCGAGGGGGCCCGACCACGAGCGATCGGGCCGCCTCCACCACCCGGTCGACGAGGGCGTCGTGGATGCGGTCCACGGCGACGAGCCGGCTCGCCGCCGAGCACTTCTGGCCGGCGAAGCCGAAGGCGGAGCGCACCACGGCCGGCACCACCTCGTCGAGATCGGCGTCGTCGTCGACGACGACGGCGTTCTTGCCGCCCATCTCGGCCACCACCCGGGGCACGCTCCGTCGCCGCAGGTCCATCCGGCCGGCGGCCTCGATCACCTGGAGCCCCACCTGCCGGGAGCCGGTGAAGGCCACGAGGTCCACGGCCGGGTCGGCCACCAGGGCGGCACCGAGGTCGCCCCCGCCGGGGAGGAAGGAGAGCACCCCGTCGGGGAGCCCGGCGGCCCGGAAGGCCGACACCAGCTCCTCGGCCACCGCCGGGGACTGCTCGGCGGGCTTGAGCACCACGGCGTTGCCGGCCACCACCGCCGCGCTCGTCATCCCGGCCGGGATGGCGAGGGGGAAGTTCCAGGGCGCCACCACGGCGCAGACCCCCCGCCCCCGGTAGCGGAGGCGGTTGCGCTCCCCGGGGGGCGACTGCACCTCGCCGCCGAGGTCGAGCTCGAGGATGCGCCGGGCGTAGTACTCGCAGTAGTCGACGGCCTCGCAGACATCGGCGTCGGCGTCGGCCCAGTCCTTGCCCACCTCGCGGACCTCGAGGGCGG
>JAGWNV010000277.1 GCA_028872975.1 Acidobacteriota bacterium | reverse complement strand
GACGACACCGAGATGACGGGCCGGCCCGAGGACGTGCTGCGGGCCCTCGTGGACGCGCCAGGGACGTCGCTCGCCGTGCTCGGGACCCGGCTGGCCTGCCGGCGCCCCGGGGGGCGACGCGCCGCCGGCACGGCCCTGGCCGTGGCCAAGCGGGTGGCGAAGCCACTGCTCATGGTGCCGGCGGCGGCGACCGAATGGGAGGGCCCCCGCCGGGTGCTCACCCCCCTCGACGGGACGGGGATCACCGCCATGGCGGCCGCATCCGCCCTCGCCGACGTCCGCATGCCCGCCACCGAGGGCATCCCCCTCCCCGTGGAGGGGACCGGTGGGGTCCGGCGGTTCTGGGGGCGCCCCGGCGACGACGACGCCTGGCACGGCGAGCCACGGGCCAAGGCGGCCGACGCCCACCGCGCCGCCCTCCGCCTGGCCGTACCTCCCGTCGGCCAACAGGTCCTGAAGGCCGTCGCCGAGACGCAGAGCGACCTCGTGGTCCTGGTGTGGGGTCGCCGCACCCGCGGCGTCCACGGGGCGGCGGTGCTCGACGTGCTGTCCCAGACGCCGGTCCCCGTCCTCCTGGTGCCGGTCACGCCCGAGCTGATGCGACCATAGGCACCATGGCCGGCGAGCCCCCCACGCGCGCCTGGGAGGTCGCCCGGCCCGGGCCCGTGGACACCGGCCCCCTCGAGCTCGTCGAGCGTCCCCTCCCCGTCCCCGGCCCCGGGCAGGTGCGCCTGGCCGTCACCGTCTGCGGGGTCTGCCGGACCGACCTCCACGTGGCCGAGGGCGACCTCCCCGTGCACCGTCCCCGGGTGGTGCCCGGCCACGAGATCGTCGGCCGGGTCGACGCCCTCGGCCCCGGCGCCGGCCGCTTCGCCGTCGGCGACCGGATCGGCGCCGCCTGGCTGGCCCAGACCTGCGGGGCCTGTCGGTTCTGCCGGCGGGGCCGGGAGAATCTCTGCCCGCAGGCCACCTTCACCGGCTGGGACTCAGACGGCGGCTACGCCGAGGCGGTCGTGGTCGACGAGCGCTACGCCTACCGGCTGCCCGAGGACATCGACGACGAGGGCGCCGCTCCTCTCCTGTGCGCCGGGATCATCGGCTACCGGTCCCTCCGGCGCACCGGCCTCCCCCCCGGAGGACGGCTCGGCATCTACGGATTCGGCGGCTCGGCCCATCTGACCGCCCAGCTGGCCCTGGCCCAGGGGGCCGAGCTCTACGTGATGACCCGATCGGCCGATGCCCGGGCCCTCGCCACCGACCTCGGGGCCCACTGGGTGGGCGGCGCCGCCGAGCCTCCGCCCGTCCCCCTCGACGCGGCCATCCTCTTCGCCCCCGTCGGCACCCTGGTGCCGCCGGCCATGGAGGCCCTCGACCGGGGCGGGGTGCTGGCCGTGGCCGGGATCCACCTCACCGACGTCCCCGGGCTCGGCTACGAGCGACACCTCTTCTACGAGCGCGAGCTCCGGTCGGTCACGGCCAACACCCGGGCCGACGGCGAGGACTTCCTCCGCCTGGCCGCCCGCCACGGCCTGAGGGCCACCACCACCGCCTACCCGCTCGAGGAGGCCCCGAAGGCCCTCTCCGACCTGGCGCAGGACCGGCTGGTGGGGGCGGCGGTGCTCAGGGTCGGGAGCTGAACCGGCCGCTTCGGGAGGGGTGGACGACCGAGAGGCCGCACGCCGAGGGGTGCTGCATCCGGGCCCGGCGCCGGTCGAGCTCCTCGGGGGTCGGGAAGGCCACGACGACGCCGCTCGGGTGCGGCGCCGGCGCCCGGTCCCCCACGGCGGCGGCCACCAGCTCGTCGATGCCCGGACGCGCCCGGCGCGGGGACCGGACCGCCCACAGCCCGAACATGACCAGGTTCAGTGACAGCAGAACGTCGAGGAAGATCATGACCGCCTCCCAATGCGCTTCCTGCCGTGAGTGTCTGCTCCCCAGGGGGCGGCGTCCCAGGGCCGAAGGTCCCCGAACGCGGCTGGCCGAGTCCCTTTCCCCCGCATCCCCGGTGGCGGCCGGCGGGCGGGATCAGGGGTGGTGGTCGAGGACGTCGGACGCCGTGGCGGAGATCATGTCCACCCCGCTGTCGACCTTGGTGAGCGGGGCGCACCGCTTGGGCGGCTGGCGGATCTGGCTCCCCCGGTCGTTCCCCCATCCCCACAGGTTGCCGGCCGAGTCCAAGACGTAGGAGTCGGTGCCCCCGGCCGCCACCTTCGCCACCGTCATGCCGGCGAGGATCGTGACGGCCACCGGCACCGCCTCGGGCTTGGACCGCCCCGAGCCCAGCTGGCCGCAGAGGTTGGCGCCCCACGACACCACCTCACCGTTGTCGAGCAGCGCCATCTGGTGCCCGTCGTTGCCGAGATCGCCGCCGGCGTACACCTGGACCGCCTTGCGGCCGGCCGGCAGCTGCACCTGCACGGGGTGAGCCGAGCTCTGGAAGGCGCCGTCGCCGAGCTGGCCGGCCCGCCCCACCCCCCAGTCCCAGACCTGACCGTCGGCCAGCAGGACGGTGGTGAAGGCGTTGCCGGCGCTCACCGCCACCGCCGGGTCGCCCGCGGGCAACCCGGTCACGAGCCACGGGCTCCAGTGCTGACCGGTGAGAGTGCCGCCACAGGTATAGACACTGCCGCTCGAGGTGAGCCAGACCACGACGCCGCCGCCGGCCGCCACCGACACGAGACCCGACATCCCCGAGATGCGCTGGGGCACGTCGTAGCCGTGGCGGTTCCCGAGGCAGAGCGTGCCTCGGCGGTTGTCGCCCCACGACCACCCTTGCCCGGTGGCGTCGACGGCGAAGGCCATGTCGTCGGCCTCGCCGATGGCGACGACGTCGGTGCCGGCCGGGAAGTCGACCGCCACCGGGGTGAGGGCGCTGTTGACCCGGGAGCGGTTGCCGAGCTGGCCGTAGCCGTTGTTGCCCCAGCCCCACTCCTGACCGCTCGAGGTCAGGGCGTAGCTGGCCGAGTTCCCCGCCGCCAGGGCCACCACCCCCGACACCCCCGGCACCAGGCTGGGCGTCTTCTGACTGGCGCTCACGCCCCAGCCGACGGTCTTGTAGGCGCCCCACCTGTAGACCGAGTCCGTCTGGGCGTGGGCGGCGGGCGCCTCCACCCCGGCGATCACCAGCGTCGGCAGGGTCGCCAGCAGGAGCCGTCGCAAGGAGGCCATGGTGGCTTTCTTAGGGCTCCCCGGGCCCGACCCGCATCGTCAAGAATGAGGAACGGTCCGACGCGCTGGCTACGCTTGGGCCGGTCCCCAGACAATTTGGCCCCCACACCGCGCCGAAGGACCGGGTCGACGGGGCCAGAGGGGTACCGGGGAGTAGCGCAGCCTGGCAGCGCACCTGCTTTGGGAGCAGGAGGTCGCGGGTTCAAATCCCGCCTCCCCGACCGATCGCCTCCGGTGCCC
>JAGWNV010000276.1 GCA_028872975.1 Acidobacteriota bacterium | reverse complement strand
GCGTTGGGCGGGGTCGCCGAGCGGGTTGGCGGCCAACGACGGGGCGTACAGGACGTGGTCCTCCACCCGGCCGGCGAGGTCCTTGCGCCAGGGGAGGGGCACGGGCGGCACCCTACCGGGTCGCCGGTGCCGGCCCCCTCCCCTGCTCGCCCTCGCCGCCCGCGGGTAACGCCGTCGTCGGGTGACGCCGTCGGCGAGGGTGTGCGGCCGGCTCGCTCAGGGGCGAACCCCGGCCGCCTCCCATTCGTCCCGGCGGATCCGGAGCACCCGGAGGGCGTCCCCGCGCACGGGGTCCGTCGTGTCGCGCTCCACACGCATCCCGAGTCGGGCCATGACCTGGCCGGAGGCCACGTTCTCGGGCTGGTAGATGCTCACGATCTCCTCGAGCCCGAGGACGCCGAAGCCGTGGGCGAGCGACGCCCGTCCTCCCTCGGTCGCCAGCCCCCGGCCCCACCGGTCCGGCACCAGCCGCCACCCCACCTCGACGGCCGGCATGATCTCGGGGAGGAAGGCGGGCACGGCCAGCCCGACGTAGCCGATCAACCGGCCACCGTCGCGCTCCTCGGCAGCCCAGGGGAACGGGCTGCCCGACGCCTGGGCGGCGAGCGCCCGGTCCAGGAACCGCCTCGTCTCGTCCCGGTCGAGTCCCCGGCCCAACGGGAACCGCCAGACCTCGGGCACCGAGAAGACGGCCGCCAGCGCCTCGAGGTCCTCGTCCGTCCATGGACGCAGGACGAGTCGCTCGGTCATGAAGCCGGCCATCGGCCGCACCCTACCGATCCTCCTCCCGCCTCCTCCCGGCCGTGCCGCCGAGCTCAGCCGGCGACGGTGCTCGCCTCCTGCTCCGCCACCCCCAGCGCCGCCGACGGGCCGGGAGGGCTCGAGCGCACCGGTCCCGGCCCGGCGCTGCGCCGGCCGGCCGGGTGCAGGTCCTTCCCGCTCCTCGTGGCCCGACGGAGCAGCTCGTCGAGCTGGGCCGCCGGCATGGGACGGGCCAGGTGGAAGCCCTGTCCCTCCGGGCAGCCCAGGGCGCGGAGGTGGTCGAGCTGGGCCCGGGTCTCGACGCCTTCGACGACCGTCGTGCCCCCGATGGCCTCGGAGAGGTTGATGACGGCCGCGACGATGGCGGACTTGACCGGGTCGACCTCCACGTCCTCCACGAAGCTCCGGTCGATCTTCACCACGTCCACCGGGAACTGGGTGAGGTAGCCGAGGGCCGAGTAGCCGGTGCCGAAGTCGTCGATGGCGACCCGGACACCGAGGGCCTTCAGGCCGAGGAGGATCTGGCGGGTCCGCTCCACGTCGTCCATGGCCAGGCTCTCGGTGATCTCGAGGCAGATCTGGGCGGGGTCGACGCCGGTGGCCAGGAGCACGCCTTCGATGTCCTCGAGCAGGCCGTGCTGCTGGAACTGCCGGGCCGAGAGGTTCACGCCCACGCTGAGGCGGACCCCGAACGTCTCGAGCCACCGCCGGGCCTGCCGGCAGGCGTCCTCCAGGACCTGCCGGCCGAGGGGGAGGATGAGGCCGGACTCCTCGGCGAGGCCGATGAAGCTCGAGGGGCCGAGCATCCCCCGCTGGGGGTGGTTCCACCGCACCAGCGCTTCCACGCCCGCGATCCGCCGCTCGGAGAGGGAGAAGACGGGCTGGTAGTGGACTTCGAGCTCCAGCTCCTCGAGGGCCCGCCGCAGGGAGGTCTCGAGCTCGATGCGCTCGGCGGACCGCACCCCCATGGCCTCGGCATCGAACACCTCGAACTGCCCGCTGCGGCCCCGGCCCTTCGTCCGGTACATGGCGACGTCGGCGTCGTGGAGCAGGTCGTCGCGGGTCTTGTCCGGCGTGGTGAGGGCGATGCCGATGCTCACGGTGGCGAAGACCTCGTGCCCGTCGGGCAGGGACACCGGGTGCCGCATCTCGTCGAGGATGCGCTGGGCGGCGGCGATGGCGTCGTCCGCGTCGCGGACCTGCTCGAGGAGGATGGTGAACTCGTCGCCCCCGAACCGGGCCAGCATGTCCCCGGGACGCAGGGAGGCCCGCATCCGCTGGGCGATGGCGACGAGCAGGTGGTCGCCGGCGGTGTGGCCGAGGCTGTCGTTGATGACCTTGAAGCGGTCGACGTCGGCGAAGAGCACGGCGTGGACGTCACCGTTGCGGTCCGCCCGCTTGAGGGCGTGGTCGAGGTGGTCCAGGAACAGCCGGCGGTTGGGGAGTCCCGTGAGGGCGTCGTGGAAGGCGTGCCGGGACAGCTGCTCCTCGAACTGCTTGCGCTCGGTGATGTCCCGGAAGACGAGGACGGCGCCCTCGGCGGCGTCGCCGCCCATGATGGGCGAGGCGGTGAAGGCGACGTGGAGGAACGAGCCGTCGGCCCGCTCGAAGCGCGAGTCGTAACTCGTGACGGTCGACTCGGTGGCCATGCACCGGCGCGCCGGGGTGAGCAGGAAGGCCGGAGCAAGGAGCCCGAGGCCCAGGGCCCGCTCGCCGTCGGAACCGGCGGGAGGTTCCGACGGCCTGCCGCTCGGGCTCCAGCCCAACATGGCGCAGGCGGCCGGGTTGAGGAAGGTGACCTCCCCCCCGCCCGAGACGGCACAGACGCCTTCGCCCATGCTCGAGGTGATGGCCGACAGCCGCTCCCGCTGGTGGCGCCCCTCCTCGTAGAGCCAGGCGTTGCTGAGGGCGCCGGTGCAGACGGCGGCCAGGGCGTCGAGCAGCCCCTGGTCGGCCGGGTCGAAGGGCTCGGTCCGGCTCCGGCCCCACACGGTGAGCCACAGGTGCCGGTCGGGCAGCACCACCCGGGACCGGAGGCTGCCGGCGACCGTGGGCCGGTCGGTGAGCGCGGCGTGCGAGCACCGCAAGAGGCTCCGGGCCGAGGCCAGGACCGCCGCCGTCACGTCGTCCTCGCCCATGGACCGGTTGGCCCGCAGGGTGGCGTCGAACAGCCCCCGGACCCGCGCCCGGTCGCGTCGGGCCTCGAACTGCTCGGCCAGCACCCGCCGGAGGATCACCGGCGGCACCATGGCCAGCACCAACAACCAGGGGTCGTCGGCGACCATGACCGCGGTGGTGATGGCCACGGCGATGCTGGCCACGTGGAAGGCGAGCCGGACGTCGATCCCGCTGCTCGCCGCCGACCGCCACGTGGAACCCGTCGCCACCAGGATGCTGCTCATGGCCAGGCTGTTCACGACCATGTAGGCGGCGGCCCCGGCCACCGACGCAGCCAGGGCGCCGTAGAGGAGGCCGCTGCCGGCCGGGATGGGCGCACCGGGATAGCGGAGGATGCCGGTGACCGGGCTCAAGAGGCGGAACACCACGACGCCCGCCCCCGCCGACACCAGCACCTGCCCGACGTTGAAGGCGGACTTCGCCAGCGGCCGGCGGCGGATGGCCTGTGCCACCACGGTGGCCGCCGCCAAGGTGAGCACGGTCAGCCCGCTCGGCACCAGCAGGA
>JAGWNV010000014.1 GCA_028872975.1 Acidobacteriota bacterium | reverse complement strand
GGCGCGCCGCCCCACGATCGGCTCGGGCTCCCGGCCCCTGACGCGCTTCACGATGGTGCTCGCCGCGTCCTCGTCCTTCACCGTCGACGCCACCCCGGCACCGAGGACGGCGACGAGGGCGGCGGTGAGGAAGGCGGCGTGGTAGCCGGCGAGATGGGCGCAGGGTGGCCCACGGTCGCCGGTGCGCCACCTGTGACGGCGACGAGGCGCTCGCCACCGACCGGGACCGGCGAGGGGCCCTGCCAGAGACCCCCCGCCGGTACGACGCGGTCAGCCCTGGGACCTCAGAGGACGTCGGTGCGGGTGTAGGTGCCGGGGCCCTCCACCACGGTCCGGCGGCGGGCACCACCGAATCCGCCCCAGCTGCTCCAGAAGAGGAGCGACAGGAGGAAACCCACGCCCCCCACGATCATGAGGATCACACCGATGGTGTGGATGTTGAAGCTCGACGACTGGACGCTCACGGCGAAGCGAAGGATCGCACCGACCGCGAACAGCACGATGCTGGCCCCGATACCCATGTTCCGTGCACCTCTCTTGTCGGATGATGGACATCGCGTTGTCTATCCACCGACGTGCGTCGCGAAACACGCCGGGGGCCCACCGGACACCGCCGAGGGCGGTCGACCAGCGGGCGCCCGTCGTGCAACGGCCGGTGCCAGCGGCGAGACTTACCGTCCTCGGGATACGGCGAAGGACGGAGGGGGCACGTGACGGA
Organism: Acidobacteriota bacterium; assembly: GCA_028872975.1. Classification (GTDB taxonomy): domain Bacteria; phylum Actinomycetota; class Acidimicrobiia; order Acidimicrobiales; family UBA8190; genus UBA8190. The sequence goes on along the minus strand of JAGWNV010000014.1, from coordinate 18,473 downwards.
GGACCCGGCATCGAGGTCGACGTGCTGACCGGCGTGGCGCACAGCGCCGTCTGCGTCCCCGACGTCGAGGAGGCGACCCGCTGGTACTCGACCGTGCTCGGCCTCGAGGTGCTCGCCGGTCCCTACGAGATGTCCGGCGAGGCCATCGAGCGGGACATGGGCGAGCTGGTCCCCTCCCCGGTGGTGGTGCGGGCGGCCATCGTCGGGCTGGGCCGGGACGACCGGGTGATCGAGCTCGTCGAGTACCCGGCTGCGCCCTCCGCAGCCGACCCGGCCGTCCCCGACGTCACCCGTCCCGGGCTCACCCACGTGGGGCTGGTGTGCGACGACCTGCCCTCGACACGGGCCCGGCTCGAGGTAGCCGGTGTGCGGTTCCTCACGACCGGCACGGCCGAGGTGGCGGGGCTCCGCACGTGCTGGTTCTCCGATCCCTGGGGGGTGGTGTTCATCCTCCTCGAGAAGTCCGACCCGGCGCGGCCCTACTGGCGGCAACCCCTGCGCTGACCCGCCCGAGCGAGCGCGTCCTCAGACGGCCCGGGCCAGGATGTATCCCCGCCTCGTCTCCGCTTCCTCGGGAAGGTGCCGCCGTTCCACCGTCGCCTCCACCGACAGGCCGGCGGACTCGAGCGCCTCCCGCACGGTCCCCGTCTCGAAGAACCGGAAGTCGAGTTCGACCTCGTGGCCGAACCAGTCGCTCAGGTGCCGGGTCTCGTGCCCGATGTGGAAGGCGACGAGGAGGAGCGACGAGGGTCGAAGGACGCGGCGGATCTCGGCGAAGGCGGCGTCGAGCTCTCCGGCCTGGAGGTGGATGATCGAGTACAGCGCCAGGGCGGCACCGAACTCCCCGTCGGTGGCCGGCAGTGCCAGGAGATCGCCGCAACGGAACTCGACGTCGGGGAAGCTGCGGCGCCCCACCTCGACCATGGCCGGTGCGAGGTCGACGCCGACGACCCGCGCGCCGGTGCCGGCCAGCCAGCCCGCCACGTGCCCCGGCCCACAGCCGAGGTCGGCGACGGGGGTGCCGGCGGGGGCCTCTTCGACGAGGAGCCGCAACAACGCCCGGTCGAGAGGTTTGTGGGCGAGCTCGTCACGGAAGCGGGCCAGGTAGTCCCCGGCCACGGCGTCGTAGGCGACCCGGACGAGACGGTGGGCGGGCTCCTCGGTCACCGGCCGGCACCGCCCGGCGCAGCGGGTGCCCTCAGACGGCGACCCGGTCGCGCTCGGGCGACCGGAACCAGAGCTGCGAGCGCCGTCCGTCGTGGCAGGGGCAGGCACACAGGACGACGGGGTTGTCGTCGCAGGTCCCGTGCTGGTCCGCCCTGCAGGCCGAGGACACGTACTCGGTAGCCATGGTCCTGCCAGGGTGCCAGCGAGACATCCCCGCGGGCAGGGTCGGAAGTCCCGATCGGCGCGGGCGGACGGCAGCAGCGCGGCAGGACCGGCCTCGGCCGCAGCGTGCAATCCCCCTAGCGGCCGGAGAGGCCCACCCGGGCGGCGAGGGCGACGAGCTCCTCCAGGGCGGCGTCGATGTCGGGCTGCATCGAGGTGGCCACCAGGCGGTCGATGCCCATGGCGGTGGACTTCTCCACCGTCTGCTCGGTGATCGCCGACGTGACGGCGCTCACGCTCACCTCCTGGGCGGCGGGATCGCGTCCGGCCTCGGCCGCCTGGCGCCGGAACTCGGCGATGGCGGCACGGAGCTCGTCGCCGCCGATGCCGAGGGGCTGCCAGCCGTCGCCCCGCCGGACGGCCCGGCGCATCGACGCCGGGCTGTGGCCGCCGACGTGGATGGGCACGCCCCCGGGACGGCAGGGCTTCGGGTGGCTGTGGGCGTCGGAGAAGGAGAAGAACTCGCCCGAGAAGGAGGCACCCTTCTCCCCGCTGTCGGCCCACAGGGCCCGCATCACGTCGATCGACTCGTCGGCCCGCCGCCCCCGGGTGTCGAAGTCCGTGCCGCAGGCCTCGAGCTCCTCGCGCATCCACCCGAGGCCGACACAGAGCCTCAGCCGCCCCCCCGACAGCACGTCGAGGGTGGCCAGGCGCTTGGCCAGGACGACGGGGTGATGGGCGGGGAGCACGAGGACCCCCGTGGAGAGCCCGAGCGTGGTGGTCGATGCAGCGACGAAGCTGAGCAGCTCCAGAGGATCGGGGATGGCGCAGTCGTCGCGCAGCGGCATCCGCCCGGACTCGGCGTAGGGATACCGGCTCGAATAGCTGGAGACGACGAGCGGGTGCTCGATGGCGACGAAGGACTCGAACCCGCATTCCTCGGCCTGACGGGCGTAGCGCACCACCCAGTCGGGATCGGCGGCCACACCGGCCTGCGCCGGGGGGAGGACGGCGATCTTCACGACCGGTCCCCGAAGGGCCGGTCCTCGAGCCAGTCGAGGCGAAGGAGCCGTTCGCCGAAGCGCCAGCCCTCGGGGGCCCGCACGTACCGGTCGTGGTACCGAAGCGCCATGACGAGCATCCGGCTCCCCCCTTCCGACCCGTTGCGCCGCGAGTCGTAGAGATGGTGGGCCCGGCACACGGTCACGCCGGAGGCGCCCTCGCCATCGGCGCGCAGGACCTGGCCCCCGATCATGTGGGTGGTGACTCGGTACCGGGCCAGCCCCAGCTCGAGGGCCCGGTGCAGCTGCTGGTGGCCCTGCTGCTCGAGCGGCGACTCGTCGGTGCCCGGCGGGATGTGGGAGACGAGCCTGCCGTCCTCGGTGAAGAGGCCCACGACGGCGTCGACGTCCTTGGCGTCGACGGCCTGGGCGTAGCCCTCCACGAGCTCTCGCAGGGCGAGCCGGTCGGCGATGTCCACGCCACGGCATGGTAGGCGCCGCCGCCCGTCGGGGCCCGGGCCGAGGGCGCCCGCCGCAGGTGCGGCTACCCGGCGAGATGGCCGGTGGCGCCGGCGCCCTCGGCCGGGGCCCAGGACGCCCGGAAGCCGTCGCGCCCGGCGCGCTTGGCCTCGTACATGGCCCGGTCGGCGCGGTGCAGGAGGTCCTCGATCCCGTCCTGGGGCCCCGCCCACACCGCTGCCCCCAGGCTGGCGGTGATGGGGGGCTGGCCGGCGCTGCGGATGGCCTCCACCAGCCGGCCGGCGATGGTCTCCGACTCGCCGGGCCCGGCCTGGGGCAACAGCAGGGCGAACTCGTCGCCGCCGAGCCGGCCGACGAGGTCGCTCGAGCGCGCCGACGACATGAGCACCCCGGCCAGTCGCTGCAGGGCGCGGTCGCCGTACTCGTGGCCGCCCTCGTCGTTGAGCGCCTTCAGCCAGTCGAGGTCGGCGAGCACCACGGCGAACCCCGTGCCGTAGCGCCTCGCCCTCGACACCTCGTGGCGCAGCCGCTCGTAGAAGGCCCGGCGGGTGAGACAGCCGGTGAGCCCGTCGTGGTTGGCCGTCTCCACGATGGCAGCGGTCATCCGGTCGCGGTTGTGGGCGACGGCCGTGGTCAGGAGCCCCCCGATGAGCATCGCCGAGGCCAGGAGGACGGCGGAGCGGGGCTCGGGATGCCGGGAGAAGACGCCGACGAGGACGGCGTCGATCACGGCGAGTCCCGTCAGCGTGGAGGCGGTGCGGGGCGCGTAGGCGAGCCCGGCGAAGATCAGCGGATGGATGAGGAAGAAGGCCAACGGGCTCGTGACCCCGCCGTCGAGGACGGCACCGGCCCCGATGAACCCCAGGGTGGAGACGGTCCACACGGCGAAGAAGGGCGTCCGCCAGCGGGTCGGCACCAGGCGGATCCCCGCCCACCAGAAGACCCCGACCGTGGCGGCGACGCTGACGCCGTCCAGGGCGAGGAGCGCCGTCCGGTTGGGGCCGTGCGGGGTGGCCAGGAGATAGCCGATGGCGACGGCCCCGCCCAGCAGGTAGGCGACGACCCCCACGTGGATGTAGGCGCGCCAGAACCCCGCCTGGAGCGCTCGTACCGATTTCGGGCCTTCGACCACGGACTCCCCTCGGGGTCGCCGGCGCGCCGACGGCACGTCCCCTCGGTCCAGTGTCGTCGCCACGGCGGTCCCGGATGAGGGCAGAAAGTCCCATCCGCCCCGGGAACGGTCCCCGTCAGTCGGTGGTCTCGCGCACCGGCCCGAGGAGGAGCCCCACCTCGGCGTCCGGATCGGGGGTGATCATCCGGGGACCGTCGTTGCGGGGGTTGTTCACCTCGGTCGTGACGGGGTGTCGCTCGAGGGTCCCGGGCGGGGCGGGGCGCCGCAGGGGCACCACGGCCTCGGGGTCGGTCACCTCGGGGTCCAGCCACCGGTCCCTGTCGGCGGGCTCGATGATGACCGGCATCCGGTCGTGGACGCCGGCGAGGTCCTCGCCGGCGTCGGTGGTCATGATCACGCAGGTCTGCAGGTACGACTCCGGGTCGGGCTCCTTCGACCGCGTCTTGTCCCACCACGCCTCGTAGAGCCCGGCGAAGGTGATGGGGGCGCCGTCGGCGCGGCGGAAGTAGAAGGGGACCTTGCGCTTGGGCTCGGCGGGGTCGGGCACGGCCCACTCGTAGAAGCCGTCGACCACCACCAGGCATCGGCGCCGCTGGAGCGCCTGGCGGTAGGCCGGCTTCGTGGGCGCCGTCTCTGCCCTGGCGTTGATCATCTTGTAGCCGACCTTGGGCGTCTTGGCCCAGTGCGGCACGAGGCCCCAGCGGAAGACGTCGAGGACTCGGTGATGCTCGTCGTCGGCCACCACGGCGGGCACGGCCCGGGTGGGCCCCACATTCCAGCTGGGCCGGCCGTCGGGGTCGACACCGGCCGCCAATTGCGCCTCGAGGGCCCGAGCCAGCTGGGCCGGGGGCGTGTGGATGTCGACGCGTCCGCACATGCGCGGGAGTGTAGGGGTCCGGTCGGTACGCTGCGGCGGTGGCCGAGCTCTACTTCAACCCCTCCTGCTCGAAGTGCCGGACGGCCCAGGCGCTGCTCGCCGACAAGGGTGTGGAGGCGGAGGTCGTCCGCTACCTCGACGTCCCGCCGACCCGCCAGGACCTGCACCGGCTCATGGGCATGCTCGGCATCGACGATCCCCGGGCCATGATGCGCACCGGCGAGCCCGTCTACGCCGCGCTCGGCCTCGACGAGGCGTCGGCGGACGAGCTGCTCGACGCCATCACCGCCCACCCGATCCTGCTCGAGCGCCCGATCTTCGTCGTGGGCGACCGCGCCGTCGTGGCCCGGCCCCCCGAACGGCTCCTCGAGCTGCTCTGACCACACGGGCGGTCTTCAGCCGGGGAGCACCGCCTGTGTCTGTGTCGTCTGCGCCACCAGCCGACCCTCGTCGTCGCTGAGGGTCGTCTGGACGGTGACGAACCGCCGGCCCACGTGCAGCGGTCGCGCCTCGGCTCGCACCTCGCCGGCGGTCACGGGCCGGAAGAAATTGCTCTTCGTCTCCACCGTGCTCGTGCCGGCCCCGGGCGGCAGGTTGAGGAAGGCGCACACGGCCCCGGCCGAATCGGCGAGCGTCATCAGCGCGCCGCCGTGCAGGAGCCCGCCGCTCGTGCAGCGCTCGCTCGACCACGCCATGCGGGCCACCACCTCGTCCGCCGACGCCGAGACGAGCTCGATGCCGATGGCGACGGCGAAGGGCATGAGCGCCATGAGGTCCGGGGGCACGAAGGCCACGGTACCGGGTACCGTTCGCATCATGCCCCCTCTCGGCCGCACCGATCTCGACGTCTTCCCGCTGTGCCTCGGCGGCAACGTGTTCGGCTGGACCGCCGACGAGGACCAGTCCCGGGCCGTGCTCGACGCCTACGCCGACGCCGGCGGGGACTTCGTGGACACGGCCAACTCCTACCTGATCGAGCACGGCCGGTCCGAGACGATCATCGGCGCCTGGATGGCCGACCGGGCCCGGCGCCACCGGACCGTCGTGGCCACCAAGGTCGGCGGTGGCCGGGGCGACGTGCGGAACCTCCGGGCCGAGACCATCGCCGGCGAGGCCCGGGCCTCCCTCGAGCGCCTGCGGACCGACCACATCGACCTCTACTACGCCCACTTCGACGACCTCGAGACGCCGCTCGAGGAGACCCTGGCCGCCTTCGACGCCCTCGTCCGGGACGGCATCGTCCGCCACCTCGGGGCGTCCAACTACAGCCCCGAGCGGCTCGGGGCCGCCCTCGAGCTCCAGCGCCGGGAGGGCTGGGCGGAGTTCCGCGTCCTCCAGCCGCACTACAACCTCGTGGAACGCGACTTCGAGCGGACCATGCTGCCGGTGGCCGAGGAGTGGGACCTGGCCGTGCTCCCCTACTACGCCCTGGCCAGCGGCTTCCTCACCGGGAAGTACCGGGCCGGGGGCGCCGAGGTCCAGTCGCCTCGGGCCGCGGGTGCCAGGGCGTACCTCGACAAGGGCGGGGAAAAGGTGCTCGCCGCGCTCGACGAGGTCGCCTCCGCCCACGGCACCACGGTGGCGGCGGTGTCCCTGGCGTGGCTCTGCACCCGTCCCCAGGTCGTGGCGCCCATCGCCAGCGCCCGGACCACGGGCCAGCTCGCCGAGATCCTCCCGGCCGCCACCCTGGCGCTCACGGCCGACGAGGTGTCGCTGCTGTCGGCGTCCACGGAACCGGACTGAGCCGAGGCGCTCCCCGGGCGCCCGGCCCCGAGGCCGCCCGTACACTCGGCTGCGGTGGAAGGTGACCGGCGACCCGCCGAGGATCACCTCGGGCGACGGCGGCGGCTGTCGCCCACCAGGGCGCTCGTCGTCCTGTGCGTGGGGCTCAACCTCCTCGAGGCGGCCCTCGTCGCCGGCTTCGGCCACGGGACCCGGCCCGACCTCGCCCCCCAGGCCAGCGCCGTGGCGCCCTTCGGCGTCTTCGGCGACCTCCGCTGGCTCAGCGTTTACCACAACTCGTGGGCCACCCTCGGCGCCGAGGTCGTCGCCATGCTCGTCGTGCGCGGCGCGCTGACCGCCCTCTCGGTGGGATGGGCGTGGCCGGCGGGCCGGGCCCGCCCGTCGAGCCTGCGCCTCCTGCGCCAGGGCCTCCTGGGGACCGCCGTGGCCGCCGTCCTGCTCTCGCCGAGCGTGGCGCTGCTGTTCGGCATGGCGGCGGTCCCGGTGTCCTGGCTCTTCCTCGCCGCCGTCCCCGGCGCCTTCCTGGTGGCGCTCCTCGTGCATCCGGTGGCCGTCACCGGCGACTGGTGGCGCCGGCCCGTGGCGCTGCGAGCACTCGGATGGGTGGCGCTCTCGTTCGTCGTCCTCACCTTCTCGACGGCGGTCATGGGGGCCACGCCCCTCGCCGCCTGGCCGGTGGTGGCCGCCGTCAGCGGGGTCTTCAACGCCTGGACGTGGCGGGGCCTCGTCCGCGCCGTGCTCGACCGGACGTCGCGGCGGGTGGTGCCCGTGGTCCCCGCCGCCATGGTCGCCTTCGTCGCCCTTGTGGTCGGGGGCACGGTGGCAGGGTTCTCGCAGGTGCCGACTCGGGTCGCCGGCGTGGGGCCTCTCACGCCGGCGGAGTACACGGGCCCACCCGTGCTCGTCGTCTCGGGGTACGGGTCGACCTGGGACGGACGGCCCGTGCACCCGATCCCGGGGAACTTCGTCGAGGTCCGGTTCTCCTACCGCGGGCTCGGTGCAGACGGACGCCCGCTCCCATACACGGGCGGCGACACCGTGAAGACCCTGGTGCAACTGGACAGGATGCTCCTGCACCAGGTGTCGACGCTCAACCGGCTCACCGGCCGCGCCGTGGACGTGGTGGCCGAGAGCGAGGGGGCCCTCGTCGCCAAGACGGCCCTGCTCGCCGACCCCTCGGCCCCGGTGACGACCCTCGTCGTGGCGAGCCCCCTCCAGAACCCCGGGCGCGTCTCGTACCCCGCCGCCGGCACGAGCGGCTGGGGGGTCGGCACGGCGGAGGCCCTGCGCCTGCTGAGCGACGCCTTCCAGGGCGTGGCCCCCGTCGACCTCTCGCCCCGGAACCCCTTCCTGGCGTCGCTCGACCGGGAGGCCCCCCTGCTCGCCCACGCCATGGCCTGTCCGATGTCCCACGTCGAGCAGTTCGCCCTCCTCCCCCTCGTGGACGCCACGGTCACCCCGTCGGCCCAGAGGCTCCCCTATCCCTCGGTCGTGCTCCCGGCCTTCCACGGCGGGCTCGTCGAGAGCGCCGCCGGCGCCAAGGTCGTCGCCGAGGTCCTCTCCCACCGGCCCGTGACCGACGACGCCCTGCTTCGCCTGGCCGACACCGCCCTCAGCTACGCGGCCGGTGCCTGGCAGGTACCGACCCTGGCGCCCGACGAGTCCCCCGGGGGTGGCGCCGGCACGACCGGATCGGGCTGCGCCGCGGTGGCCGCCCGCCTCGCCACCGCCCTGGCCTCCGAGAGCCGGACCCGGTCCCCCTAGCCCGCCCGGTCCCGGCGCCACGGGACGGCCCGCCGCTCCGCGCCGCTACTGTCACCTCGGGCGGATGCACCGGGCGGACACGAGGAGGACAACGTGGCGAGCGAAGGGCTCCACGAGACGGAGGAGCGGCTCGACGAGGAGACGATCGACCGCCACCGGGCGATCGTCTCCTTGATGGAGGAGCTCGAGGCGGTCGACTGGTACGACCAGCGGGTGAAGGCGACGGGGGATGCCAGCCTGGCCGAGATCCTGGCCCACAACCGCGACGAGGAGAAGGAGCACGCCTCGATGACCCTCGAATGGCTCCGCCGCCGGGATCCTGTTCTCGACGAGCACCTCCGGACATATCTGTTCACGGCCAGGCCGGTCACCGAGGTGGAGGCCGATGCCGAGGCCGGGGCTCCCGGCGCCGCCGGCGGCTCGCTCGGGATCGGCAGCCTTAAGGGGCGCCGGTGATGGACCACCTCCACAGGGAGCTCGCCCCTGTCTCCGACGCGGCGTGGCGCCAGATCGAGGACGAGGCCAAGAGCCGGCTCGTCACCCAGCTCGCCGCCCGGAAGCTCGTGGACTTCTCCGGCCCCCACGGCTGGGACCACTCGGCCACCAACCTGGGCCGCACGGCGCCGGTGGCGTCGCCGGCGGAGGGCGTGCGGGCGTCCCAGCGCCGGGTGCTCCCGCTCGTCGAGCTCGTCGTGGATTTCAGCGTGTCGCGCCTCGAGATCGACGACGCCGACCGGGGGGCGGGGGATCTCGGCCTCGAGGAGCTCGACGACGCCGTCCGCCGGCTGGCGCTGGCCGAGAACGTCGCCGTCTTCCACGGCTTCGGGGCGGGAGGCATCCGGGGCATCACCGAATCGACCTCGCACTCGCCCATCGCCATCGAGACGGACATGGAGCAGTACGCCAACGTGGTGGCCCGTGCCACCGACGTCCTGCGCCGGGACGGCATCGACGGCCCCTACGGCCTCGCCATCGGCCCGGAGATCTACACCGGCATCGTCCAGGCCACCGAGCACGGCGGCCATCTCCTCTTCGACCACCTCGGACAGATCCTGGGCGGCCCCATCGTGTGGGCCCCCGGCGTCGAGGGCGGGGTGGTGCTGAGCCAGCGGGGCGGCGACTACGGCTTCGACAGCGGGCAGGACATCTCCATCGGCTACCGGCACCACGACAGCGGGACCGTGGCGCTGTACCTCGAGGAGAGCTTCAGCTTCCGGGTCGTCGAGCCGGATGCGGCGGTGGCCCTCGTCAGCGGGCCGGCAGCCGGCACGCGGTAGCGGGCAGGCGGGCCGATGGACGCGCTGGCGCTCGTCGCCGGCGTCGTCGTGGTGGCGGCCACGGCCGCCAACGTGATCTTCACCATGGTCCTCCCCAGGCGTCCCTTCGGACTCGACCGCTACACCCTCCTCGTGGCCCGCGCCGTCCGGGCCGTGTTCATGTGGCTGTCGCGCCTGGCCCGAACCTACGAGGGCAAGGACGCCATCCTCGCCCCGGCCGGGCCGGCCACCCTGGTCGTGCAGCTGCTCAGCTGGGCGGCCGGCCTCACCCTCGGTTTCGGCCTCGTCGTCGCCTCCCAGCACCAGGCCTTCGGCGAGGCCCTTCTCCAGGCCGTCGCCGCGCTGTTCACGGTGGGGACCCTCCACGCCGGCGGGCCGGCCGTGGTCCCCGTCGACGTCGCCGCCGGAGCCATGTGGGCGATCGTCGTGGCCCTCCAGATCGCCTACCTGCCCACCATCTACGCCGCCTTCAGCCGCCGTGAGGCACAGGTGGCGCTCCTCGAGAGCCGCGCCGGGCTGCCGGCATGGGGTCCGGAGGTGCTGATCCGCCAGCACCTCGTCGGCATCCTCGACACCCTGCCCGAGCTGTACGGCTCCTGGGAGGAGTGGGCGGCCGACGTGGCCGAGAGCCACACCACCTATCCCGTGCTCCTCCTCTTCCGCTCGCCCGAGCCCTGGTACTCGTGGGTGCTCGGGTCCCTGGCGGTCATGGACGCGGCGGCCATCCACTTGGCGGCGGCGCCCACCAGCGCGGGCTCGCGGGCCCGGCTCTGCCTGCGCATGGGCTTCACCCTGCTGGACAGGATCGGCGTGTCGCTGGGCTGGGCGATCGAGTCAGACCCCGATCCCGACGGTCCCATCGAGCTCACCTACGAGGAGTACGCCGAGGCCATCGGCATGCTCGCCGCCGCCGGGTTCCCCCTGGAGCGGACCGCCGAGGAGTCCTGGCCCGACTTCGTGGGCTGGCGGGTCAACTACGAGCCCGTCGCCTACCGGCTGGCCGAGAGGCTGTTCGCTCCGCCGGCGCCGTGGTCGGGGCCCCGACCGCACCTCGCCGGTGGGCCGGTGTGGCCCCGCCGGCCGCCCCAGCGCCACCCCGACGAGGTGCGGGCCCTCCACCCCCAGCACGCCGTCGTCGGCAGATCCGCACGCCGGTCGAGACGGCGCACGGGCCGGTGACGGCGCCCGGCGGAGCCCGCCTGCTGCTCCTGGCCCCGCCGGGGGCGGGCAAGAGCACCCACGGCAGGTTGCTCGCCGAGGCCTTCGCGGCGCCGCACATCTCGACGGGCGAGCTGCTGCGCGCCGAGATCGCCGCCGGCAGCGAGCTGGGCCGGCGCGTCGAGGGCCTCGTGGCCGAGGGACGGCTCGTGCCCGACGACCTCGTGGTGGAGATGGTGGTCCGACGGCTCACCGAGCCGGCACCCGTCGAGGCCTTCGTGCTCGACGGGTTCCCCCGCACCCTCGCCCAGGCCGAGCTGGGCTACGCCTGGGCCTCCGAGCACGGCCTCACCTTCTCGGCCGTCCTCCACCTCGAGGTGCCCGAAGCCGAGCTCGCCCGGCGGGCGGCAGGTCGCGCCGCGGTCTCGGGCCGGGGCGACGACAACGCCGCCACCTGGGAGCGGCGCATGGCCGAGTACCGCCTCGAGACCGAGCCGCTCCTCGGCTTCTACCGCGCCCGGGGCATCCTGGTAGAGGTCGACGCCGGCGGCGGCGTCTCCGAGGTCCACCAGGCGATCCTCACCGCCCTCTGGGCCATGGGGCTCCGGCCCGTCCGGCCCGCCCGTCCTGCCTGACGGCCGCCACCGGGCGCCCGGTCACCTCACTTGTTGACGGTCATGGTCAGGTTCGTGTAGCCGGTGGCGGTGGCGGTGACCGTCTGGCTGGTCCAGCCGTTGGACGAGGGCGCGGTGTAGGTGAACTGCGGCGACTGGGCCGTGCCGCTCGACGGCACCGTCACCGAGGTCGGCGACACGCTGGCGCCGGTGGTGGAGAGGGTGACGGACTTGGCGGCACCGAACCCGCTCACGATGTTCCCCCACGAGTCCGTGATCTCGACCGAGACTTTGACGGTGTTGCCCTTGCCGAAGGTCGTGTAGGTGCAGCCGAACGGACAGCCCGACTGCGAGGACCCGGCCGGCGCCCCGGTGAAGTTGGTGAACCCCAGCTTTCCTGCGCTGCCGACGGCCACGGTGAAGCTCGCCGACGTGCCGCTGACGGCTCCCTGGACAGCCGTGATCGAGGTCGTCTGGGCGTCGTAGAGCGTGATGGGGGCGGTGCCCACCCCGGCGACGAAGGTGACCGAGGCCGGGTAGGAGGGGCTGGAGCCACCGGGGCTGGCCGAGGGCCCGGAGAAGGTGACCGTCTTGGCCCCGGTGTAACTCGCATCGGTCCCCCCTCCTGCCAGGGTGGCGGTGATCGTCTCGACGAAGACCGTGCCGGCCGTCGGGGACGGGGTGGACAACGAGAAGGAGTCCCAGCTCGTCGTCCCTAGCGACGTCGTGTTGTCGTCCGCCACCGTCCAGGCGGCGAAGCTCGAACCGAATGCCCCGGTGGCCCTGAGGAGCCCCGCCGCCAGGAGCACGAGCGCGATCCACTGGACGGACCGGGGTGGCCGATGGGACATGACGTCGACCTGGCGCCCTGACCTCAGTGCTGAGGGGCGACGGAGACGTCGGGCTGACGCCAGATCCGCCTGAGCCCGATGGCGGCGACGAGCAGTGCCGACAGGGCGAGGGCCGCCACCCGCACGGACTTCGAGCTCAAGGCGGCGACGGCGCGGCCGAGTCGGGGGATTACGAAGGCCTTCCGGCCCAGGTGCCCGGAGACGGGCACGCTCCAGTGCTCGGTGACGAGGTTGGCGTCGCCTTTGGTGACGAAGTCGACGGCGCGCCCCACCCGGTGGATCGAGACCACCCGGTGGGTGACGAGCTGCTGGTCGAGGGCGGGGTCCCGGAAGGTCACGATCTGCCCCGGACGCACGCTGAGAGGCGAGACCGAGGTGGCCACCACGACGTCTCCGACCCGGATCGTCGGGGTCATCGAGCCGCTGCGGGTGGTGAGCGCCCGGTACCCGAGGAGCGAGCCCACGAGGAGCACGGCCATGAGGGCGACCAAGAGCGTCAGCACGCCGGTGGCGCACACGCTGGCGATGCGATGGGCGAGGAGCCGGGAACCCACCCTCCGACGGGTCACGTGGTGGTCAGCGTCCATGTGAGCGCGACGGTGATCGTCTGGTTGCAGTAGGTGGCGCAGTTCGTGTCACCGGCGGGCAGCCCGCTGATGGTGAACTTGTACCAGGTGTTGGTCACGGGGGTGGAGATCGTGTAGGGACCGCCCGACGCCCAGCTCTGCAACGTCGCGCCCTGGGTCCCGACGGTGGTGTTCGTGCCCGTCGCCGGGTAGTTGGTGCAGGACCCGCTGTTCGTGTTGGACCCGGGGGTCACCGTGACCGTCCCGGTCGTGTTGAGCTGCGCGGTGTTCATGGTCAGCTGGCCCTGGAGGGTGGCGGCGCCTGCTCCGCCCAGCGTGGCCGACAGGGTCAAGGTGGAGACCGATGCCGTTCCGCTGAAGTCGAGACCGATGCACGCCGTGGTGGCGGCGGAGCCCGGCGACAGGTTGGAGACGTTCATGATCGCCGTGCCGGTGGTGGTGGCCGAGCCGGCCTGACCACCCTGGTTGTCGTCGAGCAGGATGGTGGTGGTCGAGAGGGTGCTCGTGTTGCTGTCGGAGACGGTCCACGCCGCCCAGGCGCCGACGGTGGCCACCGAGGCGAGAAGGAGCAGGAAGACCGCCGACAGGGCGACCTTCTTGTTCAGCCCTCTGTCTCGAGGGTCGGGCTGGCTCGCCTGAGGCTCACGCATGTCGGTGTCGGGCATCTCCGGCTCCTGGGGTGTGATCGTGACCCTGTGCAACCTGTCCAGGGTCTCCCGAGGTCATCGGGACCTCCGACCAGGGCCTTTAGACCCGCCACCCCGCGTGCCCGCCACATTGCGACATTGTCACCCGCTGTTGTCGATCCGCGCAGGGTCCAGGCGGCCGCCCGGGCCCAACGGGGGGCAGGATGCCCCGGTGACCGGCCGGTCCCCGACTTCCAGGCACATCCCGGCCGGGGGCGGTTCGACGCCGCCTTCTTCAGCGCCATGGACGGCGACATCGACCGGCACGTCAGAAGGCACGAGGCCCACGTCTTCGCCGTCCTCCCGGACTCCGTCGTCGAGCTGGGCCGGGCGGCGGTGCCGACCCTGCGCTACTCGGGCCCGGCACCGGCCTGGTCGCCGTGGAGCCCAACCCTCGCAAGCACCGCGCCCTTCGCCGGCGGGCGGCGGGCCGGTCGGTCGAGCTCGAGATCCGGAGCATCGTCGGCGAGAGGATCGACCTCCCCGACCACACCGCCCGTATCGGATCCGCCCGCCGTTCCTGCCCTTCAACTCCCACATCCCCGGGGTGGCCCTCGCCTGACACAGGGCAGGAGGCGTGCTCGGTCACGGCGCGCCGGTGCGACCCGACCGAGGTCAGCGGACCTGCTCGGTGGGCCGGACCAGGATCTCGTTGAGCGACACCCGCCGGGGCCTGGTCACCGCATAGGCCACCGCACCGGCGACGTCCTCCGACTCGAGCATCTCGACCCCGCCGAAGTTCCGGGCCTGTTGCTCGAGGATCTCGGGCCGGAGATGGGTGGCGAGCTCGGTGACGACGGCACCGGGTTCCACGATGGTCACGCGCACGTGGCGCTCGGTCACCTCCTGGCGGAGCGACTCGCTGAAGGCCACCACGCCCCACTTCGTGGCGTTGTAGACCCCGCTCCCGAGGCGGGCCACCCGCCCGGCCACCGAGCTCACGTTCACGACGTCGGCCACCTGACGGGGGCCGCCGGCCGCCGCCTCGAGCAGGTGCGGCAGGGCGGCGTGGGTGCAGTAGAGCAGCCCCAGCACGTTGAGATGGACCATGCGCCGCCACTCCTCGGTGGGAGCACCGAGGACGGGGCCGAGGAGCATGACCCCGGCGTTGTTGACGAGGGTGTCCAGCCGGCCGAGCTCCCCGACGGTGCGGCGCACCATCTCGGCCGCCTGCGCCTCGTCGGTGACGTCGGTCTCGAGCACCAGGGCGGAGCCCCCGGCCGCCCCGATCCGTCGGGCCAGTTCCTCGAGCCGGTCCCGCCGGCGGGCCGCCACGGCCACCGCCGCGCCCTCGGCGGCCAGCGCCAGGGCGGTGGCCTCCCCGATGCCGCTCGACGCCCCGGTGACGAGGGCGACCGTCCCTCCGAGCGCTGTGCCCACTGTGTCCTCCCCACGTCGGCGGTCGACTCAGTCTGCCAGCGGTGTCCCGCCTCCCGGGCCGGTGCTCCGCAGGCGCCTGGCGCGACCGTCCACGGACGGCGGGCGGCTCGCCACCGTTCGTCGGCCGCCATGGCGCGGTCCGGCGCGCCCGGGGCCGAGCAGGCACAATGCACGGTCAATCCGTGTCGCCGGCGCCGACGTAGGAACGCCGACATCGCTCTTCACGGGTGGGCGGAGAAAGGCGCAGGTGCCACATGGCGAAAGGCGACATCTGGCCCACCGTCCACGCCGAGCGGCGAGCGCTCGCCGCCGACCTCGGGACCCTCTCCGACGACCAGTGGGGCACGACGACGCTGTGCCCCGACTGGACGGTCCGCGACGTGGTGGCCCACATGACGGCGACGGCCAAGATCAGCGGCGCCCGGTTCTTCCCGAAGCTCCTGGCGTCGGGCTTCAGCCTGACGAAGATGCAGGCGAAGGACATCGCCGTGGAGCGGGGGGCCGACCCCGCCGACGCCCTGGCCCGCTTCGAGGCCCAGGTCACCTCCACGCTGCACCCGCCGGGTCCCCTCGACACCTGGCTCGGCGAGGTCGTCATCCACGCCGAGGACATCCGGCGCCCGCTCGGCATCGCCCACGCCTACCCGACCGAGGCGGTCGTCCGGGTGCTCGACTTCTACAAGGGGTCGAACCTCGTCATCGGGGCCAAGCGCCGTGTCGGGGGGCTGACGCTCCTCGCCACCGACGTCGACTGGTCGCACGGGGAGGGCCCCGAGGTGGTGGGCCCGGCGCTGTCGCTCCTCATGGCCATGACCGGCCGCCGCCAGGCGCTGGCCGAGCTCACCGGTGACGGCGTGTCCGTGCTCGGCGAGCGCCCGTAGCCCGTCGAGGAGCCCGGAGGCGACGGCACCTCGGTCCGGGCCCCCGCCGGTCAGGCGGAGGCCGAGGTGACCAGTCGCCAGCCGGCCAGGTCCGCGCTCGGGAAGGGGTAGAGCGCCGAGGGCGGGACGGCCCGGCCGTAGAGATATCCCTGGGCCAGGTAGCACCCGAGCTGGCGCAGGACGTCGGTCTGGGTCTGGCGCTCGACGCCCTCGGCGATGACGCTCAGCCCCAGGGACCCGGCGAGGGCGATGACCGACCGGACGATGGCCACGTCGTCGGGATCCGAGTCGATGTCGTCCACGAAGCTCCGGTCGACCTTGAGCGCCTCCACGGGGAGCTGCTTCAGGTAGCTGAGCGAGGAGTACCCGGTGCCGAAGTCGTCGATCTCGACGTGGACGCCGAGGTCCCGCACGGCCCGCAACAGCGCCACGGTGGCCTCGCTGTGGCGCATCACGGTCGACTCGGTGACCTCGAGCCACAGCTGGTCGGGATCGAGACCGCTCGAGTCGAGGGCCCCGGCCACCACCTCGTAGAAGTCCCCGGCCGCCAGCTGGCGGGCCGAGACGTTCACCGACACGTTGATCCGTCCCGTGGGCACGCCCGCCTCGCGCTGGCGCAGCTCCCACGACATCGCCTGCCGGCAGGCCTCCTCGATGACCCACTGGCCGAGGCGGACGATAAGCCCGCTCGTCTCGGCGACGGGGACGAACTCGTCGGGCATGAGGAGCCCCCGGGTGGGGTGGTTCCACCGGACGAGCGCCTCCAGCCCGACCAGGGTCTCGGTGTGGAGGTCGACGATGGGCTGGTAGTGGAGCTCGAGCTCGTCGCGCTCGAGGGCCCGGTGCAGCTCGGTGACGGTTCGCAGGCGGTAGACGTTCTCGAACTCGGCATCGGTCTCGTAGACGTGGATCTCCCCCGGGCCCCGCTCCTTGGCGATGTACATGGCGGCGTCGGCGTTGCGGAGCAGGTCCGCTCCCGACTCCTGGCCCGTCTCGGCGAAGGCCAGGCCCACGCAGAGCGAGACGAAGTAGTCGCCGTTGTCGATCGACACCGGGCCCTGCATGGCGCTCACGAGGCGCCGGGCGACCTCGAGCGCCTCCTCCCGGTCGTGCACCTCGCACAGCACCGTGAACTCGTCGCCGCCGAAGCGGGCCAGGGTGTCGCTCTCGCGCAGCACTCCGGCCAGCCCGCCGGCGACGAGACGCAGGAGCCGGTCCCCGGCGGCATGACCGAGGGTGTCGTTGACGAGCTTGAAGTGGTCGAGGTCCAGGAACATCACCGCCACCAGCCCCCCTCCCCGGCGGGCCCGGCGCAGGGCCGACTCCAGCCGGTCGGTGAACAGGACCCTGTTCGGCAGCCCCGTGAGCGAGTCGTGGACGGCGGCATGGGCGAGGCGCTCGCGCAGCTCCCTTCGCTCGGTGATGTCCTCGGCCTGGCCGATCAGGTACAGCGGCTCGCCCCGGTCGTCGCGGACGCAGGAGACCCGCAGCGAGACCCAGACGTCCCGGCCGCTGGCGTCGACGTAGCGCTTCTCCATCTGGTAGCTCTCGGCGCCGGAGGCCACGAACTCGTCCATGGCCCGTCTGCTCGAGTCGCGGTCGTCGCTGTGGGTGAAGTCGAAGATGCTCATGCCGACGAGCTCGGCGGCGGGGCGGCCGAGGATCCGGCAATAGGCGGCGTTGGTCTGGATGATCGTGCCGTCGAGGTCGGTCATCCCCATGCCGATGGGGGCGTTCTCGAAGGCCGTGCGGAACTGCTCGTGGGCGCCGCGCAGTGCCTCGGCGGCGTGCTTCTGGGCGGTCACGTCCCGGAGGTTCGCCACCCAGCCGTCGACGCCGGCCACTTCCGAGAGGTTGGTGAGGGTGACGTCGCACCAGCGCCACGTGCCGTCGCGGTGGCGGATGCGCAGCTCGTCGCGGAACGGGGTGCTGTCGGTCCCGAGCACCTCGCCGAGCGCGGCGATGGCGGGCACGTCCTCCTCGGTGAGCAGGTCACGGGCCATGATGCCCACGACCTCCTCGGCCGGGTAGCCGAGCACCGACTCGACGGAGGGGCTGGCGTTGGTGACGTACCCGTCGGAGGACACGACGATGATGAGGTCGGGAGCGTGCTGGACGAGGGCCCGGAACCGCTCCCCGCTGTCGACGACCTCCTGCTCGGCAGCCTCCTTCCCGCGCTGGTTGAAGGTCATGATCCAGATCACCGCACCGGCGCCGCAGATCTCGAGGAGGGCGAGGGAGTGGCCGAGCGGCTCGGTCACGAGGCTTGGCGCCCATCCGAGCCCGACCGCCGTCTCCCCGATGGTGACCACGGCGACGATGTCGGCCATCGCCCACCGCCCGAGCCGGGAACCGTCCTTGCTCATCAGGTTGGCGGCCGGCACGATGAAGCCGACGGTGAGGATCGATCCCCAGCCGAGGGTGTAGACGATGGTGGCGATGAGGGCGATCTGAAGGAAGAGGAAGAGCCGCGGCTTGGCCCTGGCCGTCCCGGGGGGGAAGGCGTTCGAGAAGACGGCGGTGCCGACGAGGGTGACGAGGAACTCCCCGAAGACGACCACGAGCGGGGCGTGCGAGATGTATCCGTAGTGTCGGATCACGGCCAGCAGCGCGAAGGCGGGCACGCCGAGGCCGAGCCCCCACAGGGGCACGCCGCGGTGTCGCTCTGTCGTCTCCGGGGGCACTTCGGGCCCTGGGGGCATCGTCACCTCGG
>JAGWNV010000275.1 GCA_028872975.1 Acidobacteriota bacterium | reverse complement strand
TCCCCTTCCTCGACCCGGCGGCACTCGAGGACGCGGCGTCCCGGAGCCCCCTGGTCGAGTGCTTCTGGGGCGTACCGGACGCCGGGACCGTCCTCAGGGTCCACGCCGGGCCGGCCCGGTCCGGATGGCAGGTCGGATCGGCCGACGAGGCCCGGGCGGCCCGTGACGCCGGGTGCGACCTGATCGTCGCCCAGGGGGTCGAGGCCGGCGGACACGTCCGGGGCACGGTCGGGCTGCTGGCCCTCATCGACGAGGTGCGGGCCGTCACCGACCTGCCGCTCGTGGCGGCCGGGGGCATCGGCTCGGGCCGTGCCGTGGCCGCGGCGCTGGTGGCCGGCGCCGACGCGGTGCGGATCGGTACCCGGTTCGTCGCCGCCTCGGAATCCGTCGCCCACCCCACCTACATCGGGGCGCTGATCCGCTCCGGCGCGGACGACACGGTACTCACCACGGCCTTCGGGGACGGTTGGCCCGACGCACCCCACCGGGTGCTCAGGTCGGCGGTCGCCGCCGGCGAGGCCCTCGGGCCGGCCCAGTCGTGGAGCCCGGAGTGGCCGTCGGCCACCGCCACCGGGTCCGTCGAGGCCCGTGCGCTCTATGCCGGACAGTCGGTCGGCTCGGTGCGGTCCCGGCAGCCGGCCGCCGAGATCGTGGCGGAGCTGGTCACCGGGGCCGAGCACGCCCTCCGTGGCGCCCGACCCGGTGGGTCACATCTGAGCGGGTAGGTCGGACCTGAGCCCACAGGACGGTCGGCCGCCACGGGCGTTCCTCCCCGCGCCGATTCGGCAGCGTCGCACCGAGCGGGCAGTATTCGGTGGTGATCGTTCTCCACGCCGTGTGGCTGGACCCGCTCGACCGGCTCGCCCTGTGGGCAGAGGACTCCGGCCGGCCCCGAACGGCTCCGGTCCGCCGCGGGCGCCCGCCCCGGCAACCGCGCCCCAGGTCCCACCCCTTCGCGCTCGACCCCGGGGGGATCCGCTCCGTGGTCGACGGGCTGGACGGGCGGGCGTCCGGCCTGGCCGACGCCCGCGAGGTGGACCTCTCGCTCCGGCTGCCCGACGCCGGCGGGGGGCCGGTCGCCTCCCCGTGGCTCGAGGACGAGGCCGCTGAACCGGCCGCCGGGCCCGGACCCCCGCTCGACACCCTCCCGGGCTGGAGCGCCCCGGGCGTGGTCCTCGACTGGCCCGATGCCTGGCAGGTCCTCTCGACTCCGGTGGCGGCGGGCGGCGACCGGGTCCGGTCCCCGACCAACGACCCGGACGCCACGACCCTGGCCGGCGACTTCCGGTTCGTGGCGCAGGCGACGGCGATGGTCCTCGAGCTCACCACCCGGGGGCGCCTGCTCCCCGTCCTCGAGTCGACGGCCGACGGGTGGCAGGCCCGGTGGCGCCCGCTCATCGACAGCCGTGACCGGGCCCGGGTCGAAGGGTTGTTGTGGTCGCTCCCCCTCTCGTTCCTGGCCGCCGGCCCGATCTCCCGGGAGGCGGACGCGACCCCTCCCCGTCCGCCGTCGGCAGCACCCGGCGAGGTGCTCCGCTCCCTCATGTGGGGCCTCACCGACTCGATGGCCCGGCGGTTCGCCGGCGAACGGACGTCGACCCCACCGAGACGCCCGAAGAGGACATCCGGTCCGGCCGGCGCCTGGCTGGAGGCCCTGGTCTCGTCCGACGGGATCGTGGAGGGGGACGGCGACGACCTTGCCGCGCTCGCCGGCCGGCTCCAGACCTGGCAGGCCACGGCCGTCACCTTCGCCGAACCGGTGCGGACCTGCTTTCGGATCGTCCCTCCCGACGAGATCGCCGAAGGTACCGAGGGGGACCTCGGAAGTGGTGGGCGCCAGGTGGCGCGGCCGACGACGAAAGAGGCCGGGCCCGAAGGCGGGTGGCGGATCGAGTTCGCCCTCCAGGCGGTGGACGACCCGAGCCTGATTGTCCCCGCCGCCGCGGTCTGGGACGACGGGCCCGAGCTCACCGCCCTGGAGCGCCACGTGGCGCGACCCGACGAGGTGCTCCTGCGCGGCTTGGGCCGTGCCGCCCGGCTCGTCCACTCGCTGGGCCCGGCACTGGCCGAGATGGCACCCTGCGGACAGTCGACCGACGCCGCCGGTGTCCTGGCCTTCCTCCGCGACGGCGCCCCGGTTCTGGAGGAGGGCGGATTCGGGGTGCTGGCGCCACCCTGGTGGCGTTCCTCGAGGCCACGCCTGGGCCTCCGGCTCAAGGCCCGGACCGGCCCGAAGACCGCCGGCTCGACGGGCACCATCGGGCTCGATGGCCTCTGTGACATCCGGTGGGAGGCGGTGCTCGGAGACGAGAAGCTCGGGCTGGCGGAACTGCGCGCGCTGGCCCGCCTCAAGCAACCACTGGTGCGGTTGCGCGGCCAGTGGGTGGAGTTGCACGAAGAGGACCTGGCCGCCGCCATCACCGCCGTCGGGAGGAGAGGTGCAGGCGCCGTGCAGCTGTCGGCCGGCCAGGTCCTGCGCACCGCCCTCGGGCTCGAGCCGGCGGCCGACGGCCTGCCGGTGGCCGCAGTCGTTGCGGACGGCTGGCTCGGGGACCTCCTCGCCGGCGCCGACGACCGGCGCCTGCGGCCGATCCCGACGCCCCACGGGTTCGACGGTTCCCTCCGTCCCTACCAGGAGCGGGGGGTCGGATGGCTGGCCTTCCTGGGAGATCTCCGTCTCGGGGCCTGCCTGGCCGACGACATGGGGCTGGGGAAGACGGCCCAGCTGCTTGCCCTGCTGCTCGAGGAGCGCGGTCCCGCTGGGAAGGCGCCGGCACGTCGGGGGCCGACCGTCAGGGGAAGGGGGCGGGCGGCCGAGCCGACGCTGGGCCCGACCCTCGTGCTCTGCCCGATGTCACTGGTCGGCAACTGGCAGCGCGAGGCCGCCCGGTTCACCCCGAAGCTGTCCGTCTACGTCCATCACGGGCCCGAACGGCTGGCCGGCAAGGCCTTCACCCGCAAGGCCGTCGCGTCGGACCTGGTCCTGTCCACCTACGGACTGGCCGCCCGCGACCAGCAGCTGCTGGCGACGGTGGCGTGGCGGCGGATGGTGCTCGACGAGGCCCAGCAGATCAAGAACAGCGCGGCCCGGACCACCCAGAGCGTCCGGGCGATCCCCGCCGAACGCAGGATCGCCATGACCGGCACCCCGGTCGAGAACCGTCTGTCCGAGCTGTGGTCGATCATGCAGTTCCTCAATCCGGGCATGCTCGGCTCGGAGAAGGCCTTCCGCGAGCGCTTCTCCCTCCCCATCGAGCGCGACGGCGACGACGAGGCCGCCGCCCGTCTCCGCCGGATCACCGGACCGTTCGTGCTCCGCCGTCTGAAGACCGACCGGTCGATCATCGCCGACCTGCCCGACAAGCTCGAGATGAAGGAGTTCTGCAACCTGACCCGCGAGCAGGCCAGCCTGTACCAGGCGGTGGTCGACGACATGCTGGCCCGCATCGACGAGG
>JAGWNV010000013.1 GCA_028872975.1 Acidobacteriota bacterium | reverse complement strand
GTGCCGGTACCGCAGTCGATGGAGTCGTTCCCCGAACCGGGGTCGATCACGTCGCTGCCACCGGAGCCGGCCTCGAGCGTGGCGTTGCCCGTCCCGCCCACGAGCTTGTCCATGGCGCCCGGGTCCGACGATCCGATCAGGGTGTCCTTGCCGGGCCCGGCGACGAGGACCACGATGCCGGCGCCCACTGCCTTGAGCGTGTCGTTGCCCTTGAGCCCGCACACGACGTCACCGGCATGGCCGACCACGCTGGGATGCTTCTTGGTGGCGACGACCGTGCACTTGAAGTGCTGCAACACGACGGCCTTCTTGGCGTGGGTCGAGGCGTGCGTCCGGGCGACCGAAGCCGAGGCCATCCCGATGGTGCCGCCCACGACGAGGGCGCTGGCGGCCAGCGCCTTGACGTACCGAGCCTTGTGAGTCCTATCCCGTCGCATCGAGACCCCCCATGCCCGCGCCAAGAACGGCGGGCCCTCCCGTGTCATCAACGTCCGGCTCGTTGGGCCCGTTACGTAACGATGCGGCCACCGCCCGTCGGTCCTCAATCGTCAAAATTGGCGATAGGCGAGCCCGGGACCGTTCTGGCGACCACGACGCCGCAGGTGGGCTCAGAGTGCCCGAACCTCGGCGAGTCGCCGGATCGCACGGAGTTGGAGTCGCGGACCTCCCTCGAGGTGGGTCATCACGACCAGACCGTGGGCGAACAGCCGACCGTCGTCGTCGGGATCGGCAACGGGACCGTCAACCCTTGACGGTCGAGATGTCGGAGGAGCTCGGTCTCCCATGTGAGGTGAGCGGCACTCCTGGCACCGAGACGACCCACCGCTCGGCGCCCCGTTGACGCTGAGGCTCCATACGTCGTCGGCGATCCCGCCGGCCAGGGGCTCGATGCGAACGACGTCGCCCCAGTGTTCGAGTGCCTCCCACCCCATCGTCACGGCCTCGTGCGGCGCGGAATCGCGCGGTTCGATGGCTGGGCGGACCGTCAAGAGTCAGGCCGTTCGGCCGGTGCAGAACGGGGACTCTTCAGGCAGCATCGCGCCGGGGCGGGTCCAAAGACGTGGAGTCACGGGCTCGGCACCGATGTCCGGACGTTCGCCCAGCGCCGACTCTTCTTGATCTCCCTGGGTGGAGGCGATGGGACTCGAACCCACGAACCTCTTGACTGCCAGTCAAGCGCTCTACCAACTGAGCTACGCCCCCGGGGGCAACGGGTGAGATTACCAGGGCCCCGCCGGGGCCCCTCCTTCGGGAGGTCAGGGCCGAAACCCCCGAAACGGGGCCGCCGCGCCGTACAATTGCCTCTCCGTTCCTTGTCCCCGGATCGATCGTCGAGGGCCCAGATGACGACGTCGCAGATCGGCCGCTCGTCCACCACCCGCCGGCAGCTCGCCGCCGCCGCAGCCGGCATGGCCACGGCGGGCCTCGTCCTCGCCGCCTGCAGCAGCAGTGGCGGCCCGGCCGCCGACCGGGTGCTCCACGGCACGCCCCACCAGATCGTCCTGGCCGCCGTCGACGCCACGGAGTCGGCCGACAGCGCCGCGATCGACATCTCGATCTCGGTGAAGGGCACGCCGTCGTTCGGCGGCCTCGGAGGACTGGGCGGCGCCTCGACCGGGTCCTCGTCCTCGGCGGACCGGCCCATCGACGTCACCATCAGCGGCCACGGGATGTTCTCCTTCGCCCAGAAGACGGGCGACATGACCGTCGACGTGCCCTCCCTCGGCACGAGCCCGGCCACGTCGATCGAGGTCAGGCGGATCGGCCAGGACATCTACCTGAAGAGCCCCAAGCTGTCCCAGGTGGCGGGGGGGAAGACCTGGGTGCACGTGAACCTCTCCCAGTACCTGCAGAGCCAGGGCCAGAGCCAGAGCGGGTCCCCCCTCGGCGGCCTCTCCCAAGGTCTCTCCGACGGTGACCCGACCGAGATCCTCGCCCTCCTCAAGCAACTCGGGGCCCAGGTGACCGAGGTCGGCCCCGGCCAGGTCGACGGGGTGGCCACGATCGAGTACCAGGGCGTCCTCGACCTCTCGGGCGGGACGACCGGTTCCACCCTCATCAGCCCGCAGATCGCCCAGGGGTTCGGGCTCACGAGCATCCCCGTCGACGTCTGGGTCGACGGTCAGGGCCGGGCGCGTCGGGTGTCCACGTCGTTGAGCATCTTCGGGATCACCATCAAGGCCCAGGAGCAGCTCGGGAGCTTCGGCACACCGGTGTCGGTCTCGGCACCTCCGGCCGACCAGGTGGCCGACGGCTCCGGCCTGCTCCAGGGCGGGCAGCTCGGGAACCTCTTGGGCGGGACCTCGGGATAGCCCTTCGTCCCCCCGGCGACGACCTCGCCCGACCGGCGCAGGAGCGGCCGCCGGGCGCCGCTGACGTCCGGGAGCCGGGACGGCGGTCCGTAGACTCCCGTCGATGACCAGGGCCTACGACGTCCAGGCGACGGAGCAGAAGTGGCAGGCGCGGTGGGCCGAGGAGCGGACCTACGAGGTCGACGCCGACGATCCCCGGCCCCCCCGGTACATCCTCTGCATGTACCCCTACCCGAGCGGGCCCGCCCACCAGGGCCACGTGCGCAACTACGTCTTCGGCGACCTCCTCGTCAGGTACCGGACCATGCAGGGCGACGCCGTGCTCTCGCCGTTCGGCTTCGACTCCTTCGGCCTCCCGGCCGAGAACGCCGCCATCCGCACCGGGGAGCACCCCCGGCTTTTCACCGACGCCCGGATCGCCGAGCTCAAGGCGAGCGTGAAGGCCCTCGGGGCCGTCTACGACTGGCGCCGGGAGGTCCGGAGCCACGACCCCGGCTACATCCGGTGGAACCAGGTCATCTTCCTCCGCCTCCTCCGGGCCGGCCTGGCCTACCGGGCCTCGGCCCCGGTCAACTGGTGCCCGGGCTGCCAGACGGTCCTCGCCAACGAGCAGGTGCTGGCCGACGGCACCTGTGAGCGCTCGGGAGACCTCGTCGTCCAGATCGACCTCGAGCAGTGGTTCTTCCGCATCACCACCTACGCCGACGAGCTCCTCGACGCCCTCGACGACCTCGACTGGCCCGACCGGGTGAAGACGATGCAGCGGAACTGGATCGGCCGGTCCGAGGGCGTCGAGTTCGACCTGCCCGTGGTCGGCCACGAGGCCGAGGGCCTCGTCCTCCGGGTCTTCACCACCCGGCCCGACACGAGCTACGGGATGACCTACGCCGTGGTCGCCCCCGAGCACCCCCTCGTCGACGTCCTCACCACCGACGCCGAGCGGGCCGCCGTCGAGGAGCTCCGGGCCACCGCAGCACGACGGAGCGAGCTCGACCGGACGACCGGCGCCGGCGCCGAGAAGCGCGGCGCCTTCACCGGTGGTCACGTCCTGAACCCCTTCACCGGGGCGCCCGTCCCCGTGTACGTGGCCGACTACGTGCTCATGCGTTACGGGACCGGCGCCATCATGGCCGTGCCCGCCGAGGACGACCGGGACTGGGAATTCGCCGAGCTCCACGGCCTGCCCATCGTCCGCACCACCCAGCCGCCCGACGGGTTCGAGGGTGGCCCCTGGGCCGGCGAGGGCACCAAGGTCAACTCCGGGTTCCTCGACGGGCTCGAGGTGCCGGCCGCCAAGGAGCGGGCCGTCGCCTGGCTCGAGGAGAAGGGCATCGGCACCCGGACCGTCAACTACCGGCTCCGGGACTGGCTCGTCTCCCGCCAGCGCTACTGGGGCTGTCCCATCCCCGTCGTCTACTGCCCCGACCACGGCATCGTGGGGGTCCCCGAGGACGAGCTCCCCGTCCTCGCCCCCGACGACGTCGAGTTCCTGCCCCAGGGGGACTCGCCGCTCAAGCGCCATCCCAGCTTCCGCCATGCCGTCTGCCCCGAGTGCGGTGGCCCAGCCGAGCGGGAGACCGACACCATGGACACCTTCGTCGACTCCTCCTGGTACTTCCTGCGCTTCTGCGACCCCTGGAGCGACGAGGCCCCCTTCGACCCCGGGACCGCCCGGCACTTCATGCCCGTCGACCAGTACATCGGGGGGATCGAGCACGCCATCCTCCACCTCATGTACGCCCGGTTCTACACGAGGGCCCTCGTCGACCTCGGGCTGGCGCCGGGGATCCCCCGCGAGCCCTTCAGCCGGCTGTTCACCCAGGGCATGATCCGGATGGACCACAAGAAGATGTCGAAGTCCAAGGGGAACCTCATCTCCCCCCAGCGGTACTTCGAGACGGTGGGGGCCGACGCCCTGCGGCTCTTCCACCTCTTCGTGGGGCCGCCCGCCGAGGACATGGACTGGACGGCCCAGACCGAGGAGGTCATCGACGGCTTCGGCAAGTACCTCGACCGCGTCTGGCGCCTCACCGTGCCGCAGGCCGAGACCGGCGGAGAGTCCGGCCCCGGCGACTCCGGTGGGACGGCGCCGCCGCGCTGGCGCGACGGGGACCCCACCGCCGCCGACACCGAGGTCCGCCGGGCTACCCACCGGCTCGTGGCCAAGGTGACCCACGACCTCGAGCGGTGGGCCTTCAACACCGCCGTGGCCGAGTGCCGGAAGTTCTCCAACACCCTCCAGGCCTACCGTCAGGGTCCCGAGGGGGTCCACCGGGCCGTCTACGACGAGGCGGCCGACGCACTGCTCCTCATGCTCGCCCCCATGGCCCCCCATCTGAGCGCCGAGGCCTGGTGCCTGCGTCACGGCGAGTCGGCCCGGGTCCACGCCGAGAGGTGGCCGGGCTTCGACCCGGCCCTGGCGGCAGCGGAGACGGTGACGATGGTGGTCCAGGTGGACGGCAAGGTGCGGGACCGCATCGAGGTCGACGCCGGCATCGAGGAGGAGGAGGCCAGGCGCCTCGCCCTCGGCTCGGCCAAGGTGGCCGAGGCCCTGGAGGGCGCCGAGCCGGCCCGGGTGGTGGTGCGGGTCCCGAAGCTCGTGAACGTCGTCCGGCGGTGACTCCCGCCGATGCCGGCCTCAGGCCTTCCGGAGCTCCTCCACGAGCATCCGGGTCGTGTCGGGGTCCATCCGGTAGGGGGCGTAGAAGCTCATCCGCGTGACCATCCCGTCGAAGCGGTCGAGCAGGGCGCCGGGGACCTCGGCGGCCGGCGCCACCACGGCGAAGGCGTCGAGCATGTCGTCGGGGACGAGCTCGCCCATCTGCACCCACTCGCCGCGCTTGGAGAGCCGGTTCATCTCGCCGTGGAGCTCCCCCCAGCCGTGGAGGTCGAGGACCGGCTTGTAGGCGGGGGTCGAGGCGTAGAAGGCGAGCTGGGCCTTCACCGCCCGGGTGGCCTCGCGCACCTGCTCCTCGGTGGAGCCGGTCACGATCATGGCGGGGTAGGAGACCTCGTAGCCGTCCCGGCTCCGGCCGCTTCGCTCGAGCCCACGGTCGAGGGCCGGCATGGTCACCTCCCGCATGTATCGGGCGGTGGTGAAGCCGTGGGCGAGCAGGCCGTCGGCGACCTCCCCGGCCACCTCGGTCATCCGCTCGCCCACCGCCGCCAGGTACACCTTGGGCGCCCCGTAGGCGTTGGGGCCGGGGTTGAAGAACGGCGGCATGAGGGTGTGGGTGTAGAAGTCGCCCCGGAAGGCGAGCTTCGTCCCCTCGTGCCAGGCCGCCCAGATGGCCCGCATGGCCGAGATGAACTCCCGCATCCGGGCCGCCGGGTGCGACCAGGGCATGGAGTACCGCTTCTCGATGTGGGGCTTGATCTGCGAGCCCAGTCCCAGCATGAACCGGCCCTTCGAGTAGGCCTGAAGGTCGTTGGCCACGACCGCCATGGTCATGGGGGTGCGGGCGAAGGCGACGGCGATCCCGGTGCCGAGCTCGATGTGGTCGGTGTGCTCGGCGGCGAGCATGAGGGCGAGGAAGGGGTCGTGGCCCGCCTCGGCGCACCACAGACCGTCGAATCCCTGCTCCTCGACCTTCTTCGCCGTCGAGGCCGCATCGGCGGCGTCGAACCCGAGCCCTCCGTCCACGCGCATGGCGGCACGATAGACCGCCGGGCCCGGTGGCCTCAGACGCCCGGTCCGCCCTCGCCGCCCTCGGTGCGGTCGTCGCGCAGGTAGCGCTCGAGCTCGGCGGCCAGCTCGTCCCCGGTGGGGATCTGGCCCAGGTCGAGGGGGTTGCCCTCGGTGGCGTCGAGGTTGCGCTCGAGCTGGTGCACGAGCTGGCTGTGCTCGGAGCTCTTCGAGATGAGCTCGTCGACCTGCTGGAGCGAGGAGTCGGCCTCGGTGTGGAGGGCGGTGGTGTCGATGGTGAGCTCGGCCACGGCGGCGAGGCCGTCGAGGAGCGCGGCGCTGGCGGCGGGGAAGGCCATGCCGGCCACGTAGTGGGGGACCCGCGCCCAGAGCCCGACGGCGGTGACGCCGGCGTCGCCGAAGGCGAGCTCGAGGGCGCCCCAGACCCCCGACGGCACGTCGATCTCCCCCTGGACGATGCCGATGCGGGGCACGAGGTCGGCCGACTCGGGTGGGGCGGTGGCGGCCAGGCGGACCGGCCTGGTGTGGGGTGCGGGAGCCGGGAAGGCCCCCAGCCCCACCACCATCCGGACCCCGAGGGCGCCGGCCAGCTCGACCACGTCGGCCACGAAGGCGTGCCAGCGGAAGTCGGGCTCGGGGCCCACCAGGTAGCAGACGTCCCGGCCGCCGAGATCGGTGCCGGCCCGGACCTGGATGAGGGGCCAGGTGAGCCCTTCGTTGATCCCGTGGGCGATGTGGGCGACGGGACGGCGGGCGCGCTGGTCGATGAGGGTCTCGCCGTCGAAGGTGGCGAGCTGCTCGGTGGGGGCCGCCGACAGCAGCGCCGAGATGGCGCCGTCGGCGCCGAGGCCGGCATCGACCCAGCCTTCGAGGGCGACCACGAGGACGGGACGGTCGAGGGTTCGGCCCGGGTGGCGGCGGTAGAGGCTCATCGGGCCACCGGCCTCACGAGGGCTCCAGGGCCGACAGGGCCGCCTCGGCCAGCGTTACCACGCTGTGGGCGAAGCCGTCGACGCTGGACCGGTCGCCGGCGGCCGCCCCGCCGACGTAGCGGGCGTAGACGCCCTGGAGGATGCAGGCCAGCTTCCAGTACCCGAAGGCCACGTAGAAGTCGAGCCTCGACAGGTCACGACCCGAGCGCTCGGCGTACCAGGACTGCACGTCGGCCCGGGAGGCGAAGCCGGGCATGGTGGTGGGCGTCACCCCGACGAGGGCGGCCACGTCGCCGGGCTCGGTCCAATAGACCATGAGCAGCCCCACGTCGGCGAGGGGGTCGCCGAGGGTGCAGATCTCCCAGTCGAGCACCGCCCGTACCGACCCGTCGTCGCCGAGGACGGTGTTGTCGAGACGGAAGTCGCCGTGGACCACGGCCACGTCGTGCTGCTCGGGGACGTCGGCGGCCAGCTTGTCGTGCACGGCGGTGACGATCGTCTCGGTGTCGAGGCCGTCGACGCGGGAGTTGCGGAACTGCTCGTACCAGCGCTTGAGCTGGCGCTCGATGTAGCCGTCTCGCTTGGCGAAGTCGCCGAGACCCACGGCGTCGACGTCCACGGCGTGCAGGGCGGCGAGGGTCTCCGCCAGCGACCGCCCGGCCCGGCGCCGGGCCGCTTTGCCGAGGGCCTCGACGCTGGCGGCGTCGCGCAGGATGTGGCCGTCGACGAACTCCATCACGTAGAACGGGGCCCCGTTCACCTCGAGGTCCTCACAGAGCCCGAAGGTGCGGGGGACCGGCACCGCCGTCGGCCCCAGGGCCGAGATGACCCGGTGCTCCCGGCGCATGTCGTGGGCGGTCGGCAGCACGTGGGAGAGCGGGGGACGGCGCAGGGCGAAGCGGGCACCCGCCGCGTCGGTCACCTCGTAGGTGAGGTTGGACCGCCCGCCGGCGATGAGGGAGAAGTCCAGCGGGGGCCGGGCCGAGGGGACGTGCTCGGCGAACCAGGCCTCGACCCGGGCGGCGTCGATGCCCTCGACGGAGGTCGGCACGGCGTGGACCCTACTGCTCGCCCGGTAGGGTCTCGACCGTGATCGACGTCACCGACGACACCTTCGAGCAGGCAGTTCTGGTGCGCTCCGACGAGGTGCCGGTGGTGGTGGACCTGTGGGCGCCGTGGTGCGGGCCGTGCCGGACCCTCGGGCCCATCATCGAGAAGGTGGTGGAGTCCACCGAGGGGGCCGTCGAGCTCGTGAAGGTCAACGTCGACGAGAACCCCCGGATCTCGGCGACCTTCCAGGTGCAGTCCATCCCCGCCGTCTTCGCCCTCCGCGACAGGAAGGTCGTCGACGGCTTCGTCGGCGCCCTCCCCGAGGCCCAGGTCGCCGAGTTCGTGGCCCGCCTGGCCCCCGCCCCCTCGGAGGCCGACCAACTGGTGGCGGTGGGCGACGAGGCCTCGCTGCGCCGGGCCCTCGACCTCCAGCCCGACCATCCCGGGGCGTTGGTGGGCCTGGCCCGGCTCCTCGTCGACAAGGGCGAGCCGGCTGACGCCCTCGAGCTGCTGGCCCGGATCCCCGAGACCGCCGAGAGCCGCCAGGTCGCCGCCGAGGCCCGGCTGGCCGCCAGCGCCGTCGAGGTCCCCTCCGACGGCGTCGGCGCCCTCCTCGACGCCCTGCTCGACAGGGTGAAGGGCGACGAGGAGGCCCGCCAGGAAGTCCTCGACCTCCTCGAGACCCTCCCCCCGGGCGATCCCCGGGCGGCCACCTACCGCAAGGCCCTCGCGGCGCGCCTGTTCTAGGCGGCCGGACCCGGGGCGCGCGAACCTTCTCCGCCTGTGCACCTGGTCCTCGAGGACCGCCGTCACGACCTGGGGAGCCGGGCCCTCGTGATGGGCATCCTCAACCACACGCCCGACTCGTTCTTCGACGCCGGCGCCACCTTCGCCCTCGACGCCCTCCTGGTCCGGGCCGAGCAGCTCGTGACCGAGGGCGCCGATCTCCTCGACGTCGGCGGGGTGAAGGCGGGGCCCGGCCCCGAGGTGGGGGAGGACGAGGAGCTCGACAGGGTCGTGCCCACGATCGCCGCCCTCCGGGCCCGGCTCGAGATCCCCCTCTCGGTCGACACCTGGCGGGCCTCGGTCGCCGCCGAGGCCTACGCGGCGGGCGCCAGCATGGGCAACGACATCAGCGGGTTCGCCGACCCCGGCTACCTGCCCGCCGCCGCCCGGGCCGGGGCGGCGGTCGTCGCCACCCACATCCGTCTCCCCCCCCGGGTCCCCGACCCCGATCCCCGCTACGAGGACCTCGTGGGGGAGGTGGCCACCTTCCTGGCCGACCGGGCCGGGCGGGCGGTGGCGGCCGGCATCCCCCCCGAGAAGGTCGTCGTCGACGCCGGACTCGACCTCGGGAAGACCCCGGCGCAGTCCCTCGAGCTCCTCCGGGCCTCGGGCCGCCTCGCCGGCCTCGGCCACCCGCTGCTCCTCTCGGCGTCCAACAAGCGGTTCCTCGGGGAGCTGCTCGACCTCCCCGTCGACCGGCGCGGCGACGCCTCGCTGGCGGCCCTCGCCCTCGGCGTCTCCCTCGGCTGCCGGATCGTCCGGGTCCACGACGTGGCCGCCGCCCGCCAGGCCTGCGACGTCCTGGCCGCCGTCCTCGAGGCCCGATGACCGAGGCGACGGTCCCCGCCTACTTCGTCCGGGGCGAGGATCCCTCCCTCGTGGCCCAGGCCGTGCGCGACGTCCTCGCCGAGGCCGTCGGCGACCGCGATCCCGCCATGGTCGTCGAGGAGCACGGGACCGGCCCCGAGGACATCGACGTGGGGGCGGTGGTCGACGCCCTCACCACCCCGCCCTTCCTCGTCGACCGCCGCGTGGTGGTGCTCCGGGACGCCGGCCGTCTCCTCGCCGGGGACGCCGGCCGGCTCGCCGCCTGGCTGGAGGCGCCGGTCGAGGGGGTCGTCCTCGTGGTGGCGGCAGGGTCCGGGACGGTGCCGGCCGGCCTCGTCCGCGCCGTCGAGAAGGCCGGTCGGGTGATCGACACCAACGCCGGGACGGGACGGGCCCGGACGGAGTGGCTGGCCGAGCACCTCCGCCAGGGCCCCGTCCGCCTCGACGCCCGGGCCGCGGCCACATTGGGCGAGCACCTCGGCAACGACCTCGGACGGCTCCGGGGCCTGCTCGACACGCTCGCCGCCGCCTATGGCGAAGGGGCGGCCGTCGACGAGGAGCGCCTCGTCCCCTTCCTGGGCGAGGCCGGGTCGGTCGCCCCCTGGGAGCTCACCGATGCCATCGACAAGGGCCGGACCGAGGACGCCATGGCCGTGCTCACCCGGATGACCGGCGCCGGGGCGATGCACCCCCTCGCCGTCCTGGCCCTCCTCCACCGCCACGTCCAGGCCATGCTCCGCCTCGACGGATCGGCGGTCACCACCCCCGAAGAGGCGGCCGAGCTCCTCGGCTGGCGCAGCGCCTTCCCGGCTCGCAAGGCCCTGGAACAGAGCCGGCGCCTCGGTTCGAGCCGCATCGGCCGGGCCGTCGTCCTGCTGTCGGAGGCCGATCTCGACCTGCGGGGCCGCAGCGGCCTCGACGGCGGGATCGTCCTCGAGGTCCTCGTGGCCCGCCTGGCCCGGCTGTCGGCCGGTGCCGAGCCCGGGGCCCGTCGGGGGAGCCGGGCGAGACGCTGACCAGCCCGGTCAAACGTCGACGGGACGGTCAACCGTCGACGGGACGGTCAACCGTCGACGGGATCGTTCGAGCGGACGTCGTCGTCGGAGACGTGCTCGGTCCAGCGGGTGCCGTCCCAGTACCGCTTCTCGTGGCGGCCGCTCGGATCTGCGTACCAGCCGAAGGGGGGGTTCTCGACGGGCCGGGGTGGCGGAGGCGGAGGCGGCGACTGGCCGTAGGGGAATCCCTGGCCTGCCGGCGCGCCGGCGCCGGGGTCGGCCCAGGGCCCGGGTGGGCCCACCGGCGGCTGGGGCTGGCCGGGATAGCCGGGCGGGGCCCCGCCCCAGGGCTGACCGGCCCCGGGATAGGGCTGTCCGGGCTGGCCGCCCCAGGGTGCCTGGCCGGGCCCCCCGGCCCAGGGACCGGCGCCGCCCTGGCGGGCCACGGCCTGGAGCCGGGGCCGGACGACGGCGAGGTAGATGACGCCGACGACGATGGAGAGGAGCCCGATGAGCAGGACGATCTCGAGCACCATCCAGAGGGCCTTGTTGGAGCCGGCGGCCCGCCACTGCCAGCCGGGCCGGTTGGCCATGTCGACGATGACGAAGATGGCGAAGACGAGCGAGGCCAGCCACAGCACGGTGACGACGGGGCTGATGGTGAAGACCTCGGCGATCACGGCGTGCACCACGGGGGCTCCGAGTCGGTGCCCGGGACCAGGGCTACTGGTCCGAGCTCACCAGCGACCGGGCCCGGCGCATGAGCTTGGACTTGCGGTTGGCCGCCTGGTTCTTGTGGATCACCCCGTGGGAGGCGGCGGTGTCGATGCGCCGCACCGCAGCCCGCAGCAGCTCCTCGGCCTGCTCCTCGCCCGACTCCACGGCCACGACGGCACGCTTGGTCCGGGTCCGCAGCTCGGAGCGGACAGACTTGTTCTGCAGGCGCCGGCGCTCGTTCTGCCGGTTGCGCTTGATCTGGCTCTTGATGTTTGCCACGGGACTCCGTGCTCCGATGAGGGTCGGCTGGGGGCCGGCCACGTCGCCGCCGACTGCGGCGCCCGGCTGGTGCAGGCCCGGGCCGGAGTGCCGGCCGGGCAACCCGGAGAGGCTACCAGGCAGCTGAGGGAGCCCGCACCACCGGTACGCTCGATGCGCCGTGCTGGACCCCGCCACCATCCGCAATTTCTCGATCATCAGCCACGTCGACCACGGCAAGTCGACCCTGTCCGACCGCATCCTGGAGCTGACCGAGGCCGTCGACCCCCGGCTCATGCGCGAGCAGTACCTCGACTCGATGGACATCGAGCGGGAGCGGGGGATCACCATCAAGGCCCAGAACGTCCGGGTGCAGTGGAAGGGCCACGTCCTGCACCTCATCGACACCCCCGGCCACGTCGACTTCGGCTACGAGGTGAGCCGGTCGCTGGCCGCCTGTGAGGGGGCGGTCCTCCTCGTC
The DNA here is from genome assembly GCA_028872975.1 of Acidobacteriota bacterium. Lineage (GTDB taxonomy): Bacteria > Actinomycetota > Acidimicrobiia > Acidimicrobiales > UBA8190 > UBA8190. The sequence goes on along the minus strand of JAGWNV010000013.1, from coordinate 7,244 downwards.
GACGCCTCCCAGGGCATCCAGGCCCAGACCCTGGCCACCTCCTACCAGGCCCTCGAGCACGACCTCGAGATCGTCGCCGCCCTCAACAAGATCGACCTGCCCGCCGCCGACCCCGACCGGTACGCGGCCGAGATCGAGCAGGTCCTCGGCATCCCCGCCCGGGACATCCTGCACATCTCGGCCAAGACCGGTGACGGCGTGGCCGCCCTCCTCGACGCCGTGGTGGGCCGGGTCCCGCCCCCCACCGGGGACCGCGAGGCGCCCCTGCGGACGCTCATCTTCGACTCCTCCTACGACCAGTACCGGGGCGTCGTCAGCTCGGTGCGCGTCTTCGACGGCACCCTGCGGGCCACGGCTCGACTGCGCTACATGCAGGCCGGTTCTGTCCACGACGTGGAGGAGATCGGCGTGCGCTCCCCGTCGGCCTCGCCCGTCACCGAGCTCGGGCCCGGCGAGGTGGGCTACCTCATCGCCGGGATCAAGGACCTCTCCGAGGCCCGCTCCGGCGAGACCGTGACCGAGGCGGCCCACCCCGCCGCCCAGGCCCTGGCCGGCTACCGCGACCCCAAGCCGATGGTGTTCTGCGGGCTCTATCCCATCGACGGCGACGAGCTGCCCGAGCTGCGCGAGGCCCTCGAACGGCTCCGGCTCAACGACTCGAGCTTCACCTTCGAGCCGGAGTCCTCGGGGGCGCTCGGCTTCGGCTTCCGCTGCGGGTTCCTGGGCCTGCTCCACATGGAGATCGTCCGGGAGCGCCTCGAGCGGGAGTTCGACCTGTCGCTCATCGCCACGGCACCCTCGGTGGCCTACACGGCGGTGCTCACCGAGGGGGGCGAGCGCCGATTCGACAACCCGAGCGAGATGCCCGAGGCGAGCGCCGTCGACCACGTCGACGAGCCGATGCTGAAGGCCACCCTCATCGTGCCCTCCGAGTACATCGGCACCGTCATGGACCTCTGCCAGAGCCGCCGGGGCGAGCTCGACCGGATGGAGTACATCTCACCCGAGCGCATGGAGCTCGTCTACCGGATCCCCCTCGCCGAGGTGGTGGTCGACTTCTTCGACCAGCTGAAGAGCCGGACCAAGGGCTACGCCAGCCTCGACTACGAACCCGACGGGTACCAGACCGCCAACCTGGTGAAGGTCGACCTGCTCATCAACCACGTGCCGGTCGACGCCTTCTCGACCATCGTCCACAAGAGCCAGGCCGACTCCTACGGCCGGCGGATGACCGAGAAGCTCCGCGAGCTCATCCCGCGCCAGCTCTTCGACGTGCCCATCCAGGCGGCGGTGGGGGGCAGGATCATCGCCAGGGAGACGGTGAAGGCCAAGCGCAAGGACGTCCTGGCCAAGTGCTACGGCGGTGACATCACCCGCAAGCGCAAGCTCCTCGAGCGGCAGAAGGAAGGGAAGAAGAAGATGAAGGCCATCGGGCGGGTCGAAGTGCCCCAGGAGGCCTTCATCTCGGCCCTGCGCCTGGAGGACTGAGCGGCCCATGGACGACCGGCTGCAGTGCGAGGTCCTCGTCGTCGGCGCCGGCTACGCCGGGCTGGCGGCGGCCCGGGAGCTCCGTCGCCGCGGCGTCGAGGTCCTCGTGGCCGAGGCGCGTGACCGGGTGGGGGGCCGGGTGTGGACCGAGACCACGCCCTCGGGCGCCCTCGTCGACCACGGCGGGCAGTGGGTCGGGCCGGGACAGGACCACCTCCAGGCCCTGGCCGACGAGCTGTCGGTGGGGACCTTCCCCACCTACACCACCGGCGAGGGCGTGGAGCTCCGTCAGGGGCGCCGGTCGACCTACGGCGGCCTCATCCCCACCTCGGACCCGGCCGCCGCCGCCGAGGGCGTGGAGGCCATCTTCGACCTCGACCTCGCCGCCCAGGACGTGCCCCTCGAGGCGCCCTGGACCGCCCCCGGGGCCGAGGCGCTCGACGGGCAGACCCTCGGCACCTGGCTGGGCGACCGACTCAAGTCGCCGGGGGCCCGGTCCACCATCGACGCGGCGGTGAAGGGCGTCTTCGGGGCCGAACCGGGGGAGATGTCGCTGCTCTTCGCCCTCTTCTACCTCCACGCCGGGGGCGGGCTCATGAACCTGGCCCGGACCACCGGCGGGGCCCAGGAGCGGCGCTTCGTGGGCGGCGCCCAGCAGATGGCACGGGCCATGGCCGCCGAGCTCGGCGAGCGGGTGCTGCTCTCCTCGCCCGTGCGGGACTTCGCCTACGGCGACGACGCCGTCGTGGCCACCGTCGAGGACATGGGAGGGACCGGGAGCGGCCGGGGGAGCGGTGACGGCGAGGGGGCCGGGGGCCGCCGGACCGTCGCCGCCCGTCGCGCCATCGTGGCCATGCCCCCCGCCGTCTCGGCCCGGATCGAATGGCGACCGGCGCTCCCGGCGGCCCGGTCGCAGCTCGCCATGCGGGCCCCGATGGGGGCGGTCGTCAAGGTCCACGCCGTCTACGACGAGCCGTTCTGGCGGGACGAAGGGCTGAACGGCCAGCTCGTGGCCGACGAGGGCGCCTTGCGGATCACCTTCGACGACAGCCCGCCCGGGGCCGAGCACGGCGTGCTCATGGGCTTCGCCGCCGGCAACGACTCCCGGGCCCTCGACCGGCTGCCGGACGGGGAGCGCCGCCGGGTCCTCCTCGAGGACCTGGCCCGGGCCTTCGGGCCCAGGGCGGCGACGCCCGTCGAGCTCGTCGAGCAGCGGTGGTGCCTCGAGCCCTACACCGGAGGCGGCCCGGTGGCGGTGTGCAGCCCCGGCATGCTCACCGGCTGCGGCCCCGCCCTCCGGGCCCCGGTCGGCGCCGTCCACTGGGCGGGGACCGAGACGGCGACGCGGTGGTGCGGGTACATCGACGGGGCCCTGTCCTCGGGCCGGCGGGCGGCGGCCGAGGTCCTGGCCGCCCTCGGGCGCTGACGTGGCCGACGCCGCCGAGGTGGCCGAGGCCTACGCCCACTGGCGGGAGATGTGCAACGCCAACGAGCGGCTGCGGCGGATGCTGCGCGGCTGGGACCGGATCGTGCACCTCGAGGCCACCGACACCGGCGACGGGTTCACGGTGTCGGTGCGGGACCAGACGCTCGGGCCCCTCGCCGTCGGCACCGATGGGGCGCCGGATCTCGTCGTGCGGGCGACGAGCGAGGACTTCGCCGACATGTTCTGGGGGGACCTCAACCCCTCGGAGAAGTACATGTCGGGCGAGATCGTCCTGGCCGGCTCCCAGGAGGACGTGATGCGCCTCGACGCCATGTCGATGGTGGCCTTCCTCGACCAGTGACCGTCGCGACCGGCCACCGGTGACGGACACGACGGCGGGCGCCGGGGCGGGGCTGCGGCGGGCCATGGGGCTTCGGACGGTGGTGTCGACGTCCACCGGCCTGGCCTTCGCCGCCCTCGAGTACCTGGCCGCCGCCGGACTCGTCGCCTACGTGGCCGGCGACGCCGCCTGGGTGGCGGTGGGGACGGCCGGGCTCCTCGCCCTCCTGGCGTGGGGGTTCTTCGGGGAGCTCAACGGGATGTTCCCCACCGCCGCGGCCATCCGCCTCTACATGAAGCGGTCCATGGACGACCGGGTGGCCCTCGTCGTCACTTTCACCTACATGACCACCATCGTCCTCGTCATCGCCGCCGACGCCTTCATCGTCGGCTCGGCCATCGCGCATGTCTTCGGCCAGGCGACCTGGACGGCGGGGCTGTGGATCCTGGGGCTCCTGGCCGTGGCCGTGGCCGCCAACCTCCGGGGGGTGCGGGTGGCCGGCGCCGTCCAGGACGTCGCCACCTACACCGTCCTCGTCACCACGGCGGTGGTCTCGGCGGTGGCCCTGGCCCGCAGCCACCGGGCCCTGCGGTTCCCCCTCCAGCCCCTCCACGGGCACCACCCCGCCGACTTCCTCGAGGCCGTCGCCCTCGGGGTGTTCCTCTACAGCGCCTTCGAGTGGGTGACGACCAACGCCGAGGAGGTCCGCCGGCCGCACCACGTCCACCGGGGCATGCTCATCGCCATCGGCCTCCTCTTCGTCGCCTGCGGGCTCGTGACGGTGTCGATGGCGCACGTGCTCGACCACCACCAACTCGGCTCGGCCTTCCCCCAGCTGTACCTGGGACGTGCCGCGCTGGGCAGCGCCGGGCTGTGGCTCATGGCCGGGCTCACGGCGGTCACGGCCCTGAACACCTTCAACGGGGGGTTCATCACGGCGTCGCGCTTCGTCTACGCCACCGCCCGCGAGGGAGGCCTGCCGCGGCAGCTGGCCCGCCTCAACGACCGGGCCGTGCCCTGGGTGCCGGTGGTGGGCCTGGGGGCGGCGTCGCTGGCGGTGGCCCTCGTCGTCGCCGCCAGCCACTCCTGGCAGGTCCTCGTGGCCACCGGCGCCGCGCTCGAGGCGATGATCTACGCAGTGGCGGCCCTCTGTGTGCAACGGCTCCGGCGTCGCCTGCCCGACCACCACCGGCCCTTCCGGCTGTGGGCGGCGCGCCTGCTCGGCGCGCTCGGCGCCGGCGTGTTCGGGCTCCTCGCCGTCGTGGCCAGCGTGTCGGTGTCGAACCGCTTCGACCCTGTCCCGCTGGTGGTGATCGGCGTCTGCGGGGCCCTGTCCGCCTTCTACGTGCTGCGGGTCCTGCCCAAGGTGCGGGCGGCCGAGGAGGCCCGGCGGGCGTCGGCAGGACGGCGCCGCCCCCGGCGGCCCACCCCGCCCACCCCGGCCGAGGCGGGCACCCCCTGACGCGGCCCTGCCGACCGGGGTCGGGCGGATGGATTGGCACTCGGTAGAATCGAGTGCCAGAGCGGCCATGACAGCGGCACCCCGTAGACCTTCCCGTGGCGAGCGCGCCGGGGGCAGGGCCGAGACCCCCGGCGCCCGCCGACGCGCCGCCGGCGGTCCGGGCCGTCCCGCCGAGACGGGGGAGGGCGAGGAGTCCCTCGACGACCGAAAGGCGGCCGTGCTCAACGCCGTGGTGGCCGAGTACATCGACTCGGCCCAGCCGGTCGGCTCCGGCCACATCTCGGGACGGCCGGGACTCGAGGTGTCCTCGGCCACGGTCCGCAGCGACATGGCGGCCCTCGAGCGCGACGGATACCTCACCCAGCCCCACACGAGCGCCGGTCGCATCCCGACCGACAAGGGATACCGGTTCTTCGTCGACCACCTCGGGCGTGAGGGGGTCCTCGGCCCCGACCAGCGCCAGCAGGTCCGGCAGTTCTTCCGCCGGGTCCACGGCGAGGTGGACGACCTGCTCGGCCGCACGAGCGGACTTCTGGCCGAGCTCACCGACTACGCGGCGGTGGTGGTCGGCCCCGGCCACGACCGGTCCACGGTCCGGTCCGTGCAGGTCGTCGAGCTCGGCACCCGCCTGGGACTGCTCGTGGTGGTCCTCTCCGACGGTTCGGTGGAGAAGACGACCCTCGAGCTCCCCGAGGGGACCGACGAGTCGACCCTCGTGACGGTGGCCAACCGGCTCACCGCCGGGCTCCGGGACCGCCCCCTGTCCGACGCCGGGGACCTGGGGGGCGAGACGGTACAGGGGGAGCCGGCCCAGGGGGAGCTCTTGGGCCGGGCCGCCCTCACCCTCGCCACCATGGCCACGCCCGACGACCACGAGCACGTCTTCGTGGGCGGCTCTTCGCGCATGGCCGCCGCCTTCGACGCCATGGACACGGTGCGCTCGGTCCTCTCCATCCTCGAGCAGCAGCTCGTCGTGGTCGAGCTCCTCGAGCAGATCCTCGACCGCGGCCTGTCGGTGGCCATCGGCACCGAGCACGGCTTCGAGCCCCTCGCCTCCTGTGCCCTCGTGGTCGCCCCGGTGGCCGTCGAGGGGGAGCCGGCCGGCACCATCGGCGTGCTCGGCCCGACCCGGATGCACTACCCCCGGGCCCTGGCCGCCGTGCAGCTCGTGGGGGAGCGGTTGAGCGAGCGCCTGGGCGCCACCGGCAGCCGGGAGGCGGCCGAGGAAGGCGGACGGCGTGGCCGCTGACTACTACGAGCTCCTCGGCGTGGCCCCGACTGCCACCGACGAGGAGATCAAGCGCGCCTACCGGCGCAAGGCCCGGGAGCTCCACCCCGACACCACCGGGGGCGACGCCACCGCCGAGGCGCGGTTCAAGGAGGTGTCGCGGGCCTACGAGGTGCTGCGCGACCCCGAGCGCCGGGCCCGCTACGACCGCTTCGGGCCCGAGGGCGTCGACGCGCCCACCGGCACCATGGCCGACGCCTTCTTCGGCGGGGGCGGCCTGGGCGACATCTTCGACGCCTTCTTCGGCGGGGGCACAAGCCAGCGCCGGGGCGGGCCGGTGCGGGGGTCCGACGTCGAGATCGCCCTCGAGCTCGACCTGCGCGAGGCGGTCTTCGGCGCCGTGCGGGACGTCGAGGTCGAGCAGCCGGTCGGCTGCGTGCGCTGCGACGGCTCGGGGACGCGCCCGGGGACCACGCCGGTGCGGTGCCCGGACTGCCAGGGCACCGGCGAGCTGCGGCGCATGCGCCAGTCGATCCTCGGCCAGGTGGTGACGGCGGTGCCCTGTGTGCGCTGCCAGGGGATGGGCGAGGCCATCATGAGCCCCTGTCCGGCCTGCGGGGGCGACGGCCGGCGGGTCGAGGCCCGGAGCTTCAGCGTCGAGATCCCCGCCGGGGTCGACCACGGCTCCACCCTCCGGCTGACGGGCCGGGGAGCGGCGGGCCCGAGAGGGGGCCCTCCGGGAGATCTCTACGTCCATCTCGGCGTGCGGCCCGACGACCGCTTCGGCCGGCGGGGCGACGACCTGCACACCGTCCTCCACGTGGCCATGACCCAGGCGACCCTGGGCGCATCGGTGACCCTCGAGACCTGGGACGGGACCGAGACGGTGGCGCTGGCGCCGGGGACGGGGAGCGGCCACGTCGTGCGGCTGCGGGGCCGGGGGGTGCCCCACGTGCGCGGACGCGGGCGCGGCGACCTGCTCGTCGAGATCGCCGTCGACACCCCCACCGAGCTGTCGAAGACCCAGGAGGAGCTGCTGCGACGGCTCGCCGCCGAGCGCGGCGAGGAGGTCGCTGCCGCCGAGGAGGGCCTGCTCTCCCGCCTGCGCTCGGCCTTCGGCTAGTGCCGCCGGGCGCGTCGGCGCCGGGCGGGCCGGCCGGCGAATGGCCGCCCGCCTCGGCGGCCGCCCAGGTCTTCGTCGACGACCTCGACGCGCCCGTGCTCGTCGAGGAGGACGGCCACCATCTCGGGCGGGTCCTGCGACTCCGCCCCGGCGAGGAGGTCGTCGCCGCCGACGGCC
>JAGWNV010000012.1 GCA_028872975.1 Acidobacteriota bacterium | reverse complement strand
CCGGACCTGGAGTTGGCGGCTCCGCACCCGCACCTCGGCCCGGCCCTTGCCGGTCCAGCTGGCCGTGGAGACCCGGAGCATCCGGAAGTAGGAGAAGAGGTTGTCGACGAGTCGCTTGGCGAACCGCCGGCCCGGAACGGCGAGTCCCTCGACGAAGTCCTCCCACCAGACGTAGCTCACGACGAAGGCCACGGCCACGAGCGCCACGACGACCAACCAGACGTGCAGGAAGCCGAAGACGAGGACGAGGAGGGCCGCCCCCGCCACGACGGCGAGGGGCACCACCGACCGGCGCCGGGGCCCGGAGACGCTGCGCACGACGGCCGGGACGATCGGGAGGGCCCCGTTCCCCGGGCGGGGCGCGGGGAACCGGAGGGTCCCCGCCGAGAGCGCCGTCCCGCAGCGAATGCAGAACCTGTCCTCGGGGGATCCTGGGACCGCGCAGCTCGGGCAGACCGGAGGGAGTCGGCCGGGAGCCGCCATGGCACCGATCATTTCCAGACGGCCCGACTCTTAACCCGACCAGGGCCAGGCTCCGCCTTCCCAGCTCAGCGCCGGCCCGCCCGGAGGAGGCTCAGCCGGACCCGCCGGGGGGCCTAGCCGGGACCCGCCGGCGGGAGGCTCAGCGGGCCGGGACGGGCTCAGCCACCTCGGCGAGGCGGGCGAAGAGGAGGAGCCCCTGGCTCGTGGGCCGGCTGCTCGAGACGACCACGGGGACCTCCAGGCGCCCGACCAATCCCTCGGCGTCGTTGACCACGACCATGTCCCCGTCGGGGAGGTATCCCACGGCCTGATGGGGCTGGCTGCCGTGCTTCACGAGGTCGACGACCAGCCGCTCGCCGGCGGGATGGTGGGGAGCCAGGTCGGCCGAGAGCTGCCGGAGGTTCACCGTTTCGACGCCCTCCCCCCGCGCCCGGGCCGCCAGGTCGGCCGAACAGGTGACCAGCCGGCACCGGAGCCGCCTCGCCAGCGCCACCGCCTTCTCCGCCGTCGTCGCCGCCTCGGGCACCTCCGACTCGTCGATCCAGACCGACACCGACTGGTGCCGCAGGGCCTCGAGGCCTTCGATGCCGGCCCGGGCCCGGCGGGCCGAGGTCGGGTCGGGGCCGGCCACGAGGGTCCGGGCCTCGTCGAGGACGAAGTTCGGCACCACGAGCCCACCGCCGAGGAGCCCCGCCGCCCCGAGGGCGACGAGCTGGCGGTCGAGGAGGGCCGAGGTCTCCACCACCATCGCCCCCCTCTCGGAATGACTGGGCCGGTCGACGAGGTGCCCCATCCCCACCGCCCTCACGATGTCCTGGCCCTTGGCCACGCCGAGGCGGGCCCCGCCGGCGCAGAGCACCCAGGCCAGGGTGGCGGTGAGGGGATAGGCGATGGTCGACCGGACCAGGGGCACGAGGGCCAGACCGAAGGCGAGGCCGGCCAGGAGTCCCGTCGTGGCCACCACCGAGCCGGCGAAGACCTCGGCCGGCGGCATGTCCCGCAGGCGCCGGAGGGCCTGGCCGAGCCCCTTGTCGAAGAGCCTGCCGACGACCCCGCCGGCCACGTAGGTGACGAGGGTGGCCAGGACGACCCCCACCACCGGCGCCAGCGTCTGCGCGCCGATGTGGTCGCCCACCCGCAGGCCGGCGACGACCCCCACGATCACGAGGAGGAGTCTGAACACTTCGACGAAGACCACTGCACCCTCCACGCCCGGCCTCGGCCGGGTGCAGGAGAGGTATCGGCACGCGACCGGCGGCGGATTGAGCGTTCCGGGCGGATTGCGCGTTCCCAGTTGGACTCGCCGGCGCCGACCTCGGGGTAGCGGCGGGGCCGGCGCCACGCCTCGGACCTGGGCGAATGCGACCAGCGACCGGTCCGGGCGCGAGGATGTCCCCCCGAGGCCCGAGGCATCCGAACGTCCCGGTGGCCCTCGCGCCCGGAGGTGACCGAGTGACCAGCCAGCAGATCCTGCCGGTGGACAGCTTCGACCTGTCGAACCTGGACTTCTGGTCCGAGCCCCTCGAGGTCCGCGAGGCCGCCTTCCGGACCCTCCGGGCCGAGCGGCCCCTCGCCTTCTACGCCGAGCCCGACCTGCCCGAGTCCACCATCCCCATCCCGGCCGGTCCCGGGTACTGGGCCCTCACCCGTCACGCCGACGTGGTCGAGGCCAGCCGCCACCCGGAGATCTACTGCTCGGGCCGCTCCGGATCCACGATCCAGGACATGCCGGCCGAGCTCCTCGAGTACTTCGGGTCCATGATCAACATGGACGACCCCCGCCACTCCCGGCTGCGCCGGATCGTCTCCGCCGCCTTCAACCCCCGGATGGTGAAGTCCGTCGAGGACTCCATCGAGCGGGTGGCCGCCGACGTCGTTGCCGCCGTGGCCCCCCGGGGGTCCTGTGACTTCGTCACCGAGGTGGCGGCCCGGCTGCCGCTCAAGGTGATCTGCGACATGATGGGCGTCCCCGAGTCGGAGTACGACCGGGTCTTCCACTGCTCGAACGTCATCCTGAGCGCCGGCGACACCGAGTACGTCCCTGAGGGCGACGACGTCCTCCTCGCCTTCATGTCGGCGGCGGGCGAGCTCACCGCCCTCATGCACGACCTCGCCGCCAAGCGAGTCTCGGACCCGACCGACGACCTCACCTCCGCCCTCCTCCACGCCAACGTGGACGGCGAGTCCTTGAGCCACGCCGAGCTCGCCTCCTTCTTCATCCTCCTCCTCGTGGCCGGCAACGAGACGACCCGCAACGCCATCAGCCACGGCCTCTGGGCCCTCACCGAGCACCCGGACCAGCGGGCCCTCTGGGCGGCCGACGTCGACGGGGTGGCCCCCACCGCCGTGGACGAGATCGTCCGCTGGGCCTCGCCGGTGATCTTCATGCGCCGGACCGTGACCCGGCCCACGGAGCTCTCGGGCCAGCCCCTCGCCGAGGGGGACAAGGTGCTCCTCTTCTACAACTCGGCCAACCGGGACGAGTCGGTCTTCGCCGACTCCCACCGCTTCGACGTGACCCGCCAGCCCAATCCCCACCTCGGCTTCGGCGCCGCCGGACCCCACTTCTGCCTCGGGGCCCACCTGGCCCGCCGGGAGATCACCGTCATGTTCCGCGAGCTCTTCCGGCAGCTGCCCGACATCGAGGCCACGGGTCCCCCCGACCGTCTCCGGTCCAACTTCATCAACGGGATCAAGCACCTTCCCGCCGCCTGGAGCCGATGACCGACCTCGCCCCGGTCCGCTACGACCCCCTCGACCCCGGGCTCTGGCGGGACCCCCATCCCCTCTACACGCGCCTGCGGGACCACGATCCGGTCCACCACGTCGCCGGCCGGGGGTTCTGGGTGCTGTCCCGGTTCGAGGACGTCTTCGCCGCCGCCACCGACACCGCCACCTTCTCCTCGGCCCGGGGCCTCACCTTCGAGGAGGACGAGATCACGAAGCTCGGCCTGGCCCCGACCCTCGTCATGATGGACCGGCCCCGGCACACCGACTACCGACGCCTCGTGAACCGGCTCTTCACCCCCGGTCGTGTGGCCGCCCTCGAGCCCGAGGTCCGGGCCTTCGTCCGCGGGCAGCTCGCCCTCCTGGCCGAGGCGGGCAGCGGCGACTTCGTCGCCCTCCTCGCCGACCCCCTGCCCTCGCTGGTGGTGGCCGCCTTCCTCGGCGTGCCCCCCGAGGACCGGGACCGCTTCGGCGTCTGGAGCGCAGCCATCGTCCAGGCCATCGCCGCCGGTGGCCTCCTCGGGGCCCGCCAAGCCGTCGGCGAGCTCTACGGGTACTTCACCGACCTCCTCGGCCGCCGGCGGGCGGAGCCGGCCGACGACATGCTGTCGGTCCTCCTCGACGCCGAGATCGACGGGAGGCCGGTGTCCACCGAGGAGATCCTCGGCTTCTGCTTCGTCATGATCGCCGGCGGCAACGACACCGCCGCCGGTCTCCTCTCGGGGGCGGCCGTCGCCCTCACCGACCATCCCGCCGAGCGGGCCCGCCTCCTCGCCGACGGCGGCCTGGTGGTCGGTGCCGTCGACGAGCTCCTGCGGTACCTGAGCCCCGTCCAGGGACTCTCCCGGACGACCACGAGGCCCGTGGAGATCCGGGGGAGGGCCGTCCCGGCCGACGCCAAGGTCCACCTCCTCTACGCCGCCGCCAACCGCGACGACCGGGAGTTCGGCCCCGACGCCGACCGGCTCGACGTGGGCCGGAAGGTGAGACGCATGCTCGCCTTCGGCTACGGGCCCCACCACTGCCTCGGGGCCGCCGCCGCCCGCCTCGAGGGCCGCGTCGTCCTCGAGGAGCTCCTCGCCGCCCTCCCCCGCTTCGCCGCCGACGGGTCGGCCGGCGAGCTGGCTCCGGGCCCCTTCACCCGCCGCTACCGGGCCCTGCCCGTCCTGGCCCGGGGCTGAGGGGCCGGCGATGACCGCAGCATCCGCCCGACCACAGGAGGAGCAGTGTCCGACGCCATGACCGGCCAGATGGGCCACGGGGTGAACCAGCGCGACCTCATCAAGATGACGCCGGAGGAGGTCGACGCCTTCATCCACGAGCGCCGGCCCATGACCCTCTGCTCCATCAACCACGACGGCTCGATCCACGCCGTGGCCATGTGGTACGGGTTCCTCGAGGGCTGCGTGGCCGTCGAGACCAAGGCCAAGTCGCAGAAGGCCCAGAACCTCCGCCGCAACCCGGCCATGACCTGTCTCTTCGAGGACGGGGACACCTACGAGGAGCTCCGGGGCGTCGAGCTCGTGGGCCGGGCCGAGATCGTCGACGACCCGGACCGCATGTTCGGCCTCGGCGTCGACGTCTTCGAGCGGTATTACGGCAGCTACACCGAGGAGCTCCGGCCCTTCGTGGAGACGATGCTCAACAAGAGGGTGGTCATCAAGCTCCACGTCGACCGCACCGTCACCTGGGACCACCGCAAGCTGGGCCTCCCCCCGACGGCGCCGGCGGGCTGACGGCGGGGCCGGTCACCTCCCTCCGCTCGCCTCTCGCCACTGGAACACGTTCCAGTGGCGGGCTACCCTCGCCGACGCGTCGCCGGGACCGCCCCGGGACGGGGGTCGGGGAGGGCCGATGATCCTGGACCGTTTCCGGCTGACCGACCGCGTGGCCGTGGTGACGGGGGCGGGCCGGGGCATCGGGGCGGCGGCCGCCGTGGGCCTCGCCCAGGCCGGGGCCGACGTCGTCATCAGCGCCCGCACCGAGGACCAGCTCGAAGCCGTCGCCGCCCAGGTGGAGGCGGCGGGCCGGAAGGCGGAGGTCGTGGTCGCCGACCTCGACGACCTCGATGCCGTCGCCGCCCTGGCCGGCGCTGCCGTCGGGCGGTTCGGCCGCCTCGACATCGCCGTCAACAACGTCGGGGGGGCCATGCCCCGGCCCTTCCTCGACACCTCGCCGGGGTTCATGGAGCGGAGCTTCCACTTCAACGTCTCCACCGCCCATGCCCTCACCCGGGCGGCCGTGCCCCACATGCTCGACGGCGAGGGGGGGGTGGTGGTGAACATCACCTCGGCCATGTCCCGCACCCAGGGCCGGGGCTTCGTGGGCTACGGCACCGCCAAGGCGGCTCTCGCCCACTACACCCGCCTCGCCGCCACCGACCTCGCCCCCCGGATCCGGGTCAACGCCATCGCCGTCGGGTCGGTGGCGACCTCGGCCCTCGAGGTCGTCGTCACCGACGAGGCCCTGCGGACCGCCGTCGAGCAGGCCACGCCCCTCCGGCGCATCGGCGACCCCGAGGACATCGCCGCCGCCATCGTCTACCTCTCCTCCGACGCCGGCAGCTACGTCACCGGCAAGGTCCTCGAGGTGGACGGCGGCCTCGACCGGCCGAACCTCGACCTCGGCCTCCCCGACCTGTGAGCCCGGCGTGAGCCCTGCCGGCTCCCGGCCGCTGCGGGTCGTCCTGTGGGGCACCGGCAACGTCGGCCGCCACGCCCTGGCCGGCATCGACGCCCGGCCGGACCTCGAGCTCGTGGGAGTCTGGGTCTCGAACCGCGACAAGGTGGGCCGCGACGCCGGGGAGCTCGCCGGGCTCGGGAGGCACCTGGGGGTGGCCGCCACCGGCGACCGGGACGCCGTCCTCGGGCTCGCCCCCGACTGCGTGGTCCACACCGCCATGGCCGACCACCGCCTCGGCGAAGCCCTCGAGGATCTCCGGTTCCTCCTCGCCGGCGGGGCCAACGTCGTCTCGAGCGGGCCGGTGTTCCTCCAGTTCCCCGAAGGCGTCGTCCCCGACGAGATGGTGGCCCCCGTCCGCGCCGCCGCCCTCGACGCCGGGGTCACCCTCTGGGTGAACGGCATCGACCCCGGCTTCGCCAACGACGTCCTGCCCCTCGCCCTCTCGGGCATCGCCGAGCGGATCGACGAGATCCGCTGCCTCGAGGTCCTGAACTACGCCACCTACGACCAGCCCATGGTCCTCTTCGACATCATGGGCTTCGGAAAGCCCCTCGACGAGGTCCCGATGCTCCTCCAGCCCGGGGTCCTCACCATGGCCTGGGGCAGCGTGGTCCGACAGCTCGCCGCCGGGCTCGGCGTGGAGCTCGAAGGGGTCGAGGAGCACTACGAGCGGCTCCCCGCCCCGGAGACCTTCACCGTGTCCTCGGGGACCATCGAGGCGGGCACGGCGGCCGCCCTCCACTTCGAGGTCCGGGGCATGGTGGGCGGCCGGCCCGCCTTCGTCCTCGAGCACGTGACCCGTCTGCGCGACGACCTCGGCCCCGACTGGCCGCAGCCGGCCGGCCAGGGCTGCTACCGGGTGGTGATCCGGGGAGAGCCGAATTACACCCTCGACCTCCAGCTCCTCGGCACCGACGGGGACCACAACACCGCCGGCCTCAAGGCCACGGCGATGCGGCTCGTGAACACCGTGCCGGCGGTGGTGGTGGCCCCCCCTGGGCTCTGCACGACCCTGGACCTGCCCCTCGTGACCGGCCGGGGGCTGGTCGCCGCCGAGGGGACGGCGTGACCGAGGCCGGCACGGGGACGGGCCACCCGGGGCCGGCACCCTTGGACGAGTACCCCGTCCACCAGGTCCCCCTCTCCGTGCGCCACGTGGCGACGAGCGACCGCAACGCCTACGACCGCTGCTACCTGAACGCCCACGACCGCACCGGCGAGGTCTTCCTCGTGACCGGCCTCGGCGTCTATCCCAATCTCGGAGTGGTCGACGCCTACGCCACCGTGGCCCGGGGGTCGCGCCAGCAGACCCTCCGGTGCTCCGACGCCCTCGGGGAGGACCGGTCCCTCCAGCGGGTCGGCCCCTACCGGATCGAGGTGGTCGAGCCGTTGCGGCGCGTCCGGGTCGTCTGCGACGGCGAGGCCCACGGACTCGCCTTCGACCTCACCTTCACCGGGTCCCACCCGGCCACCGAGGAGCCGGCCCACGTCCTCCGTCAGGGCGGCCGGGTCATCCTCGACGCCCAGCGGTTCGCCCAGGTGGGCACCTGGTCGGGCACCCTCCGGGTCGCCGGCGAGGACTTCCTCGTCGCCGACGATCGCTGGGTCGGCACCCGGGACCGCTCCTGGGGCATCCGCCCCGTGGGGGAGCCCGAGCCGGCCGGGCGGGCCGCGGCCGAGCCCGATCCGGCCTTCGGCTTCTGGTGGACCTACGTGCCGCTCCGCTTCGAGGACCACATGGTCGTCGTGATCGCCCAGGAGGACGGCGACGGGAACCGGTCGCTCTCGGAGGCGGTCCGGGTCTGGGAAGGGCCCACGGGACCCCGGGCCGAGCAGCTCGGCTGGCCCGAGTTCGAGATCCGCTACCGCCCCGGCACCCGCCAGCCCGTCGGCGCCACCCTGCTCCTCGGCCGCCGGGGCCGGGAGGTCGGCCTCGAGGTCGAGACCCTCGGCCACGTGGCTCTCAACTGCGGCCCCGGCTACGGGGGGGATCCCGACTGGGGGCACGGCCAGTGGCGGGGAAGGAACTGGGTCGAGTCGGTCACCGTCGACCTCGACGACCCCGCCGTGGCCGGCCGGATGGCCTTCGGGGTGGTCGACCACGTGGCCCGGGCCACCTTGGACGGCGAGGAGGGCTGGGGCATGTTCGAGCACGGCACCTTCGGCCGCCACTTCCCCTCGGGCTTCGCCGACTGGTCCTCGGTGGCCCCGGCGGGGGCGCCGTGAGCGCGTCCGCGGTCGGCAGGCGGTCGTGACCGAGACGTCGCGGCCCCGGACCTCGACCAGGGACCCCGCCGAGCTCGGCCGCCGGCTCGAGCAGTGGCTGGGCGGGAAGCTCTCGGGCGCGGCCCTGTCGGAGCTCGGCGTGCCCGAGTCGAACGGGATGTCGAGCGAGACGGTCCTCTTCGAGGTGGCCTGGTCCGAAGGCGTGGCCGGTCACGACGACGGCCGGGGACGCCGGAGCCGCCGCTGCGCCGCCCGCCTGAGCCCCGACCCCGCCGCCGTGCCCGTCTTCCCCGTCTACGACCTCGAGAAGCAGTTCCGGGTGATGCGCCTCGTCTCGGCCCGCTCCCCCGTCCCCGTCCCCGAGACCTTCTGGTACGAGCCCGACCCGGCCCCCCTGGGCACGCCCTTCTTCGTCATGGAGCGCGTCGACGGCCAGGTGCCCCCCGACGTGATGCCCTATCCCTTCGGCTCCTGGCTCTCGGAGGCCTCCCCCGAGGACCAGCGCCGCCTCCAGGACGCCGCCGTCCGGACCATGGCCGCCATCCACCGGGCCGACGTCGGCCCCGACGACACCGCCTTCCTCGAGCTCGACCACCCCGGGGCCACCGCCCTGCGCCGCCACGTCGCCGAGACGGCCGCCTACTACGAGTGGGTCGTGGCCGACGGGGCCCGCTCACCGCTCATCGAGCGGAGCTTCGCCTGGCTCGAGGACCACTGGCCCGCCGAGGAGTCGCCGCCGGCGATCAGCTGGGGCGACGCCCGCATCGGCAACATGATGTTCCGCCACTTCGAGCCCGTCGCCGTCCTCGACTGGGAGATGGCGGCCACCGGCCCCCCCGAGATCGACATCGGCTGGATGGCCTATCTCCACCGCTTCCTCGACGACATCGCCGTGGACGCCGGCCTTCCGGGGATGCCCGGGTTCATGCGCCTCGGGGACGTGGCCTCGACCTACGAGACGGCCACCGGCCGAGCCCCCCGGGACCTCGACTTCTACACCCTCTACGCCGCCCTCCGGCACGCCGTGGTGATGAGCCGGGTGGCCCGCCGCCAGGTCCTCTTCGGAGAGATCGTCCAGCCCGAGGACCCCGACGACATGATCATGCACCGGGCCACCCTCGAGCAGATGCTCGACGGCGCCTACTGGTCCCGGTTCTGACCGGCCCTTCCTCGGCCGCCCGACCGCCTGACGGCCCGGCCGCTTGACGGCCCGACGGCCCGACCGCGTGCCCGCCGACGAGCCGGCCCATCGTCACCGGGCCCGACGCCGGTCCCTTCGCCGGTCCCCGAGGGGCTACCGGCCGGGCAGGGCGACGGAAGCGCCCGGAGCGCCACCACGGCGAGGTCGTCGTCGAGCTGACCCCCGGTGTGGTCGATGACGGCACCGGCCAGGGCGTCGACGATGCCCTGGGCGTCGAGGTCGGCGCACTTGGCCACCACCTCGAGGACGCGGTCCTCGCCGAAGAAGGCCTCGGACCCGTGCTCGCCGGGGCGCCGCGCCTCGGTGGCCCCGTCGGTGAGCATGAGCAGCACGTGGCCGGGCGCCAGGCGCAGCCGCCGCGAGGGGAACGACGCATGGGGAAGGACGCCGAGCAGGGGCGCCTGGCTCTCGAGCTCCTCGACGATCCCGTTTCGGACCACGATGGGCGGCACGTGGCCGGCACAGATCACCTGGAGGTCGATCCCGTCGCGATGGGGGATGAGCTCGGTGTAGACCATCGTGCAGAACCACTCGGAGCCGGTCGTCTCGTCGAGGGTGGCGTTCACCGCCGACACCACCGCCGCCGGGTCCAGGCCGGCCCGGGCCGCCACCCGGGCGCCGTGACGGACCTGGGCGGTCAGGGCGGCGGCGGCCGGGCCGCTTCCCGACACGTCGCCGATCATGAGGACCCACCGGCTGTCGTCGACGGGGAACAGGTCGTAGAAGTCGCCCCCCACGTCGATGCCCGACCTCGCCGCGTGGAACACGGCGGCGACCTCGGCTCCAGGGACGTCCGACAGCTCGGGGGGGAGCAGGCTGGCCTGCAGGGCCCGGGCCACGGCCACCCGGCGCTCGTGCTGGAGGGCGTTGTCGATGGCGTCCGACGCCCGCTGGCCCACCTCGGTGGACAGCTCGAGGTCCTCCTCGGTGAAGGGGGGTGAGTCGCCCAGGCGCATGAGGCCCAGCAGGCCCACGACGTCACCTCGGGCGACGAGGGGCACGGCGATGGCGGAGGTGATGCCGAGGCGGCCGACCCCCTCGACATGGCCCTCCTCGAGGCCGAGCTCGGCCCCCCGCGCCTCGGCCCCCGACAGGAGAAGGGGCCGCCTCCCCGCCGCCTCCAGCGCGGCGAGGACGCTGTGGGCCTCCTGGGCGTCGTCCTGGGCGGCCGCCGACAGCCGGCCGTCGACCCCGGGGTCGCGGTGCGTGAGGGCCACGCGCCTGGGAACCCCGAGCTCGTCGAAGACGTGGAAGGTGGCCAGGTCCGCCATCCTGGGGACGAGCTCCTCGAGGGCGAGCCGCAAGGTGGCGTTGCGGTCGAGCGACGAGCCCAGCGCCGCCGACACGTCGGCCAACACGGCGTTGTCGAAGGAGGACCGCTGCCGGGCCTTTCGCACGGTGGCCCGGTGCAGCGACTCGGCCGCCTGGCGGGCCACCACGGTGAGGAACCTCCGCTCGTCCTCGCTGAACCGCCTCGGGACCCGGTAGGTGACGGCCAGCACGCCGATCACCTGCTCCTCGACCTGCAGGGGGAGGACGGCCACGGCCTCCACCTCGAGCGCGGCACCGATCAGCTCCTCGAAGGCGTCGAGCTCGGCGCGCGACTCCAGCCAGAGGGGCTCTCCGGTCCGCACCACGTAGGGGCCGGGGAGGGGATCGTCGACCGACATCTCGGCGAAGTCGGCGGCGTGGGGGACGGCGGGCGATCCCCGCAGGAGCCGCATCCGGCGACCCTCCACCAGCCACAGCAGGTGGCTGGCCGCCTCGCCGTCGATGTCCTCGGCGAGCTCGGAGAGGAGAGCCTCGGCGACGCCGTCGGCGCGCAGGTCCCGCGACAGCGAGGCGGTGACCCGCTGGAGACGGGCCAGGCGCTCCGCCACCGCCTCGGCCTGTTCCCGGGCGGCCCGCTCGAGCTCGAACAGCCGGACCTGTTGGATGGCCGCCCCCATCCGGTCCGCCACCAGGGTCAGGAGGGTGGCGTCTCGCTCCCCGAACTGCGACAGCTCGAAGCTGTCGGCATGGAGGACCCCGGCCACCCGCCCGCCGGCCATGATCGGGACGGCCACCAGGGACTGGACGCCGCTCTCCCGGAGCGTGGGCGAGGCCACCTCGATCGTGGAGAGGTCGTCGACGACGAGAGGCCGCCGCTCGGCCAGCACCCGGCCGGCCATGCCCGCCCCCGAGGCGATGTGCACCTCCCGCCACAACTCGGGCTGCATCCCGATGGCGGTCCGCACGACGAGCTCCCCCGAGCTCTCGTCGGCGAGGAGGACGGCGACGGCATCGGCCCCGAGGGCGTGGCCGATGCTGTTGAGCGAGTCCCGCAGGAGCGACTCGAGCGACTCCTCGCTGTTGGCGTCCTGCGCCTCGGCCCGGAACCGGAACCACCATTGCGCCAGGGCTTCGCCGGTCTGGAGGGCGGCAGCGTGGAGCAGGAAGAGCTGGTCGAGCTCCCGCGACTCGATCCCCCCCACGACGCGCTCGCGGGCGGCACGGCCGCCCGCGCCGGCGGGCCGGCCGGGGCCGCCTCCCCCACCCCCTGTGCCCTCCGCCCGATGAGCCACGGGGGGCGAGCGTACCGGCGTCCTCGCCCTACAGATGCCCCGAGCGCAGTCAACAATCCCACATCAACGTTCGGGGTGGAACGGGCGCCGACCGCGCAGGCATGCGGCACGTCGGTGCAGGCACGCACCCCGAAGCCCTGGGGTCGAGCCTCAACCGCCGTCGGGTCGGCAGGCGCAACCCGGCGTGCGGGTCCTCAGGAGTTCCGGAGCGCCATCCCGTCCATCTTCGTGAGGGGCTGGGCGAGGAGCTCGATCTGGATCCCGTCGGGGTCCCGCACGTAGAGCGAGTCGGTGAGGCCTCGGTCCGGCCCGAGATAGGAGATGCCCGCCTCGTCGAGCCGGGCCCGGACCTCGTCGAGATGCGACTGGTCGACGGAGATGGCCACGTGCTGGACCGACCCGAAGGTCTCCACGGCGGTGGGCAGGTCGAGGCCGGGGAAGTCGAAGAAGGCGAGCAGGTTGTCGTGGCCGATGTCCAAGAAGAAGTGGGTCGACCCCGGGTAGTCCCGGTTCTCGATGACCTCCACCAGGGGGAACCCGAGGACGTCCTGGTAGAACCGGATCGTCCGCTCCACGTCGCTGCAGATCATGGCCAGGTGGTGCACGCCGTGGCCGCCCGAGGTCGCCGCCGGGCGCCGATAGGTGCCGAGGAGGTGCTCCCGCCAGTCGGAGAAGGACCGGGTGTCGCGCACGAGACCCAGGCTAACGGGCCGGGCCAGGCGGGCCCGGGTCCCTCCCCGTCACGGCGGCGGCGATCCGGCCCGCCCCCTCGTCGCCGAGCATGAGGGAGTAGTGGTTGGCGCCCCCCACCACGGTGTCGGAGAGGCCGGGGAGACGCGTCCGCCACGGGGCCAGGGCCTCGTCGGAGATGAGGGGCGTCGGCTGGTCGAGCAGGTCCCGCTCCGCCCGCACCAGCGTCACCGGGCACCGGACCCGCCGGAGGCTGTCGGCCACGAGCGTCGGGTCGACGATGTGCTCCCGACCGTCGGCCCGGACCGGCTCGGGCCTGGCCCGGGACCGGAACCCACCCTCGACCGCCTCGAGGTCGTAGTCGAGATAGGCCTCGACTTCGGGTCCCCACGCCTTCGACACCGCCGGGTGGGCCCGCCAGAACTCGAGATAGGCCGATCGGCTGGGAAAGACCTGGTCGAGGCGCGCCAGGGCGGGGCCGAGCACGGCCTCGAGCACGACGTCGGGGTCGAGGCCGGGCGGGACGGGGAGCGGGATCCCGCCGTCGGCGAGCACGAGCCGGGCCACCACCTCCGGGTGGCGGGCGGCGAGGACCACGGCGACGTAGGCGCCCATCGACTCGCCGAGGACAACCACCGGGCCCTCCGACACCGCCGACAGCACCGCGGCGCAGTCCTCGGCGTGGGCCTCCATCCCGTAGGGCCCCGGCAGGTGGTTGCTGGCGCCCCTCCCCCGCAGGTCCGGCGCCACCACCGACCATCCGGCGGGAAGCCGTCTCGCCACCGGCACCAGTTGCATCGAGGAGCCGGTGATCCCGTGGAGCCCCAGCACGACCTCCCCGTCCGACCCGAACCGGGCCACCCGGAGCCGCCCCCCGGCCACCTCCACGTCGATCTGCTCCGGTGCCACCCCTGCCATCGACCCTCCTCGCCGGACCGCCTCGGCTCCGGCCAGCTTGGGCGACGGCAGGGCCGGGGGACAAGGGGGGAACGCGCCTGTCTCACCCGGGGATGGCTAGCATCGGCTCAGTCGTCACTCCTCCAATGATCGAACGAGTCCAGGGCCGAGGCGGGTGGTCGGAGAGAACCACGGTGCCCCCTGTCCTCGACAGCGTGCCGGCGGCCCGGCGCTGGGTCGATAACCACCTCCGGCCCGTGGCCGACGACATCCGCCGCACCGTGGGTCTGCTCACCTCCGAGCTCGTCACGAACGCGGTCCTGCACGCCGCATCCCCGGTGACCGTGACGGTCCACCGCGAGACCGGCGCCATCCGGGTCGAGGTCGCCGACGAGAGCTCCCAGTTGCCCACCCTCAAGTCCTACGGCGAGGACGCCGCCACCGGCCGGGGCCTCCACCTCGTCTCCGCCCTGGCCGACTCCTGGGGGTCCCGGCTCAAAGAGGAGGGCAAGGTCGTCTGGTTCGAGCTCGGCGACCGTCTCCCGGGGAGACCGGCGACCGAAGAGGCGACGGCGGTGACCGAGACGGGGGACGCCGACGCGGTCACCGACCGGGTCACCGACGCGAAGGTCGACGCGACGGCCGACGCCGACGCCGGCGGCGCCGGCGAGCCGGGGACCTCGCTCCCGCCACTCCTGCCGATGGCCCTCCTCGGCGCCCCCGTGGCGCTCCTCCTCGCCACCCAGGCCCTCTACGAAGAGCTCTTCAGGGAGTTCCGCCTCTTCGTCGAACGCGACCCGGGGGCGGCCGACTCCATCCACGGCCGGCTCCTCGACCTCGTCGAGCAGCTCGGGACCCGATTCGGGGGCTTCACCACCGGCGCCGACGAGGACTGGCGCCGTGCCGTGGACGCCGGGCAGGACACCGTCGACCTCCACTACCGCCTCCCCGCCGAGGTCGGCACCTTCTGCGTCAGCTACGACGCCCTCCTCGACGAGGCGGACGCCTTCTGCCGGGCCGGCGCCCTCATGACCCTGGCCGCCTCCGAGGAGACCCGCTGCCTACGGAAGTGGGTCCTCGAGGAGATCGCCCTCCAGTCCTCAGGGGCATCACCGACCCCCTGGGCCCGGAGCACCTGGGCGCAGCGCCTGGCGACGCAGGCCTCCGCCGACTGACCGGACCCGCCGGGGTCCCGCCAGCCGATCAGGACCCGCCAATCCCTTCCGGCCGAGCAGCACCCGCCGGGGCCCCTACGACCGGAGAAGACAAAGAGGGGAAGGTCGGCGGCAACCGGCCCTCCCCTCTGACCCCCGGATACAGAACACGGTCGGTCCTCTTCTCCTATCGGCGCGAGGACGGCCCGCCTTGAGGACCCCGTAGCCTGGAGCGGTGGCCGGGCTCTACGACGTCGACCGCGACGCCCTGGCGGCCCTGCTCGAGGGCGAGCCGGCCTACCGGGCCCGGCAGGTCTGGGAGGGTCTGTACCGGCGGGCCCTGCTCCCCGACGAGATGACCGACCTCCCCCTCACCCTCCGCGCCCGCCTCTCCGGGGGCCTCTCCCCCGCCCTCGACGAGCGGCGCCGCCGGAGCGCCGACGACGGCCGGACCCTCAAGTGGCTCTGGAGGCTCCCCGACGGCGCCGAGGTCGAGACGGTCCTCATGCGCTACGACCGCCGGACCACGGTCTGCGTCTCCTCCCAGGCCGGCTGCGCCATGCGCTGCGGGTTCTGCGCCACCGGCCAGGGGGGCTTCGCCCGCCACCTCACCGCCGGCGAGATCCTCGAGCAGGTGCTGGCCGCGGCCCGGGCCGCCGCCCCGGAGCGGGTGACCCACGTCGTCTTCATGGGCATGGGCGAGCCCCTGGCCAACTACGCGGCGGTCTGGGCGGCCGTCGAGCGTCTCCACGACGACGTGGGGATCTCGGCCCGCCGTCTCACCATCTCGACCGTCGGCATCGTCCCCGGCATCGACCGGCTGACGGCGGCGGCGCTGCCGGTGAACCTGGCCGTGTCCCTCCATGCCGCCAACGACGACCTGCGGAACAGGCTCGTGCCGGTGAACCGCCGCTATCCCCTCGGCCTCCTCGCCGAGGCCTGCACCCGCTACGTCCGCACCACCGGCCGCCGGCTCAGCTTCGAGTGGGCCCTCATCGACGGCGTGAACGACCGGCCGACGGACGCCGAGGAGCTCGCCGCCTACGTCCGGCCCCTCCGGGCACACGTGAACGTGATCCCCCTCAACCCCACCCCCGGCTTCCCGGCCCGGGGGACCGACGCCGAGGGGGTCGCCCGGTTCGCAACCGGGCTCCGCCGGCTGGGCGTCAATACCACCGTCCGGGACACGAGGGGCGTCGAGATCGACGCCGCCTGCGGCCAGCTGGCGGCCCGCCCCGCCTGACCCGGGACGACACGGCGAGCCAGGCGACACGTCGGGGCCCGCCCGACCCACCGGACCAGGCGGCCCGACCCCGGGGCGGGGAGGTCAGGCTCGCAGGAGCGCCCGGACCTCGGCGGCCATCTGCAGCTCCTCGCGCGCTGCGATCACGAGCGACCGGACCGGCGCGCCGGACGCCGTGATCTCGGCATCGGGCACGGCGCCGGCGTTGGCCTCCTCGTCGATGCCGACCCCGAGGAACCCGAGCCCGGCGGCGGCGCCCCGGCGCACGGCGCCCCCGTGTTCGCCGACCCCGCCGGTGAAGACGAGGGCGTCGAGACCGCCGAGGGCGGCGGCCATCGCCGCCACGCCCGCCCGGAGCCGGTGGAGGTACACGTCGAGGGCGAGACGGGCGGCCTCTTCGCCGGCGGCGGCGCCCCGCACCACGGCCGCCATGTCGGCGGTGCCGGCCAGGGCCACCATCCCCGAGCGGTGCTCCAGGGCGTCGGCCACGGCGGCGAGCGCCTCTCCGGCCTGCGCCACGAGCCAGGGGACGATCCCGGGGTCGATGCTCCCCGACCGGGTGGCCATGGCCAGTCCCTCGAGGGGGGTGAAGCCCATGGTGGTGTCCACCGACCGGCCCTCGGCCACGGCGGCCAGGGAGGCACCGGCGCCCAGGTGGCAGACGACGAGCCGGGGCACCGCCGCCACGCCAAGCATGGCGGCGGCCCGGACGGTCGCCCAGGCGTGGCTGAGGCCGTGGAAGCCGTAGCGGTGCACCCCGAGCTCCTCCCGCCACCGGGCCGGCACCGCATAGGTGGCGGCGGCGGCGGGGAGCGTGGCGTGGAAGGCGGTGTCGAAGCAGGCCACCATGGGCGCGCCGGGGAAGGCCCGGGCGGCGGCCTCGAGGCCGGCCAGGGCGGGCGCCTGATGGAGCGGGGCCAGGTCGGCGAGCGCCCGCAGCGCCCCCTCGGTCTCCTCGTCGACCACCGCCGGCCCCCGGAACCGCCGTCCCCCATGGACGACCCGATGGGCCACGGCGTCGAAGGGACCGGGCGCCTCCGACAAGGCCCCGACGAGCGCCGGGTCCCCGTCGGCGGCCACCGTGGGAGCGCCGAGGTCGGCTCGCCAGGAGACCCTGTCGTCCTCCTCGACCACCCGCACCTTGGTGCTCGAGGAGCCGGCGTTCACGACGAGGAGCCGCACGGCCCGGTCGCCCGTCCCGGCTACGCCGGCCAGGTCCAGCCGGACACGACGGGATCGTCCTCGCCGTGGTCCCGGGTGTAGGCGCGGGCGCGTAGCCGGGCGTCCTCCATGTCCTGTCGGAGCTCGGCGGCCTCCTGCTGGAGGCCCGGGACCCGGTCCACGACGTCGATGACGAGGTGGAACCGGTCGAGGTCGTTCATCATGACCATGTCGAAGGGCGTGGTGGTCGTGCCCTCCTCCTTGTAGCCCCGGACGTGGATGTTGGCGTGGTTCGTCCGCCGGTAGGTGAGCCGGTGGATCAGCCAGGGATACCCGTGGTAGGCGAACACGACCGGCCGGTCCCGGGTGAAGAGGGTGTCGAACTCCCGGTCGGGGAGCCCGTGGGGGTGCTCGCTCTCGGGCTGGAGCCGCATGAGATCGACGATGTTCACCACCCGCACGTGCAGGTCGGGGAGTCGGCGGCGGAGGATGGCCGCCGCGGCCAGGGTCTCTAGGGTCGGGACGTCGCCGGCGCAGGCCAGCACCACGTCGGGCTGCCCGTCGCCAGGCGAGCTCGCCCATTCGAAGATCCCCGCCCCCCGGGTGCAGTGGAGCACCGCCTCTTCCATCGCGAGGTAGCTGAGGGCGGGCTGCTTCCCGGCCACCACGACGTTGATGTAGTCCCTGGACCGAAGGCAGTGGTCCATGACCGACAGCAGACAGTTGGCGTCGGGCGGGAGGTAGACCCGGACGACCTCGGCCTTCTTGTTCATGACGAAGTCGATGAACCCCGGGTCCTGGTGGGAGAACCCGTTGTGGTCCTGGCGCCACACGTGGCTCGACAGCAGGTAGTTGAGCGAGGCGATCGGCCGTCGCCAGGCGATCTCCCTGGACGTCTTCAGCCACTTGGCGTGCTGGTTGACCATCGAGTCGACGATGTGGATGAAGGCCTCGTAGCAGTTGAAGAGGCCGTGGCGGCCGGTGAGGAGGTACCCCTCGAGCCATCCCTGGCAGAGGTGCTCGCTCAGGACCTCCATGACCCGGCCCTCGTGGGCCAGGTGGTCGTCGGTGGGCTCGATCGCGGCCTCCCACACCCGGTCGGTGGCCTCGAAGACGGCGGACAGGCGGTTGGAGGCCGTCTCGTCGGGCCCCCACAGGCGGAACCGGTCGGGGTTGGCCCGGATCACGTCCCGGAGGTACTCGCCGAGCACCGCCGTGGCGCCGACGAGCCCGGTGCCCGGGGCCTTCACCTCCACGGCGTACCGGCGGAAGTCCGGGAGCTCGAGCTCCCGGAGCAGGAGGCCACCGTTGGCGTGGGGATTGGCCGACATCCGCCGGTGCCCCTTCGGCGCCAGCCCGGCGAGATCGGCCCGCAGCGCGCCCTGCTCGTCGAAGAGCTCCTCGGGCCGGTAGCTGCGCATCCACGCCTCGAGCATCCCGAGCTGCTCGGGATCCGTCCGGACGTCGGCCAACGGGACCTGGTGCGACCGGAAACTCCCCTCGAGGGGCAGACCGTGCAGCTCCTTGGGACCGGTCCAGCCCTTCGGGGTCCGCAGCACGATCATCGGCCACCGGGGCCGCCAGGCGCCGGCCTTCCCCGCCGGTTGCCGGGCGGCCCGTTGGATGCCTGCGATGGCGTCGAGGCAGTCCTCGAGGGCGACCGCCAGCTGACCGTGCACGAGCATGGGCTCGTCGCCGCTCACGACGAAGGGCAGGTACCCGTAGCCGTGGAACAGCGCCCGGAGCTCCTCGTCGCCGATGCGGGCCAGGACGGTGGGGTTGGCGATCTTGTACCCGTTCAGGTGGAGGATGGGGAGCACCGCCCCGTCGTGGACGGGATCGAGGAACTTGTTGGCGTGCCAGCTGGCGGCGAGCGGCCCGGTCTCGGCCTCCCCGTCACCCACCACGCAGGCGACGACGAGCTCCGGGTTGTCGAATGCGGCCCCGAAGGCGTGGACGAGCGCGTAGCCGAGCTCCCCTCCCTCGTGGATCGACCCGGGCGTCTCGGGGGCCACGTGGCTGGGGATGCCACCGGGGAAGGAGAACTGACGGAACAGCCGCCGCATGCCCTCGGCGTCCCGCCCAACGTGGGGATAGACCTCGCTGTAGGTGCCTTCCAAGTAGGCGTTGGCCACGACGGCCGGCCCCCCGTGGCCGGGGCCCATCACGTACATCATGTCGAGGTCCCGCTCGCCGATGACCCGGTTCAGGTGGGCGTAGACGAGGTT
>JAGWNV010000011.1 GCA_028872975.1 Acidobacteriota bacterium | reverse complement strand
CCTCGTGCGGCGCAACGTGCTCGTCATGTTCATGTGCATCGAGCTCATGCTGAACGCCGCCAACCTCACCCTCGTCACCTTCTCCCGGATGCTGAACGACATCGGCGGCCAGGCCCTCGTGTTCTTCGTGCTGGTGGTGGCCGCCGCCGAGGGCGTGGTGGGACTCGGCCTCGTGGTGGCCATCTACCGGCGCCGGCACACCGCCGTGGCCGACGACCTGCACATGTTGAAGGGCTGACCCGGAGCCCACCTCGCCATGATCCACGCCGCCTTCCTCGTCTTCCTGCTCCCGCTCGCCGGCGCCGCCGTGCTGGCGCTCGGCGGCCGGCGCCTGGGCGACCCCCTGGCTGGGTGGGTGGGCACGGCCGGCGTGGCCGGGGCGTTCGTGGCGGCATGCGTCACCACCGGCGGGCTGCTGTCCCGGGCGGCGCCGGCCCGGAGCTTCGACCAGACCCTCTTCACCTGGATCCCGGTGGGCGGGCTCAACGTCAAGGCGGCGCTCCTCGTCGACCCGCTGTCGATGACGATGGCGCTGTTCGTCACCGGGGTGAGCACCCTCATCCACCTCTACTCGATCGGCTACATGCGCGGCGACGAGGACTACCCCAAGTTCTTCCTGTACCTGAACCTCTTCGTCGCCTCCATGGTCATCCTCGTCATGGGGGACAACCTGCTCTTCACCTTCGTGGGCTGGGAGGGGGTCGGGGTCTGCTCGTACTGGCTCATCGCCTTCTGGTTCGGCCGGCCCAGCGCGGCGAGCGCCGGGAAGAAGGCGTTCCTCTACAACCGGCTCGCCGACGTGGGCTTCCTCCTCGCCATCTTCCTCGTCTTCGAGCGGACCGGGACGCTCCAGTACCACGGGATCTTCGCCCACCTCGGCGCCATCGGACCGTCGTCGCGCACCGCCATCTGCCTGCTGCTCTTCGCCGCCGCCGCCGGGAAGTCGGCCCAGCTGCCGCTGTTCCCCTGGCTGGCCGACGCCATGGAGGGCCCCACCCCGGTCTCGGCCCTCATCCACGCCGCCACCATGGTCACCGCCGGCGTCTACCTCATGTGCCGGATCAACCCCATCCTGCACACCTCGCATCCCGCCCAGCTGGTGGTGGCGAGCGTCGGGGCCGCCACCGCCTTCGTGGCCGCCACCATCGGCTGCGCCCAGGACGACATCAAGAAGGTCCTCGCCTACTCGACGGTGTCCCAGCTCGGGTACATGTTCCTGGCCGTGGGGACCGGCGCCTACGAGGCCGCCATCTTCCTCATGGTGGCCCACGCCTTCTTCAAAGCCGAGCTCTTCCTCGGCGCCGGCTCGGTCATCCACGGCCTCGACGACGAGCAGGACCTGAAGCGGATGGGGAACCTGCGGCGGTGGATGCCGCTCACCTTCGGCACCTTCGTCTTCGGCTGGCTGGCCATCGCCGGCATCCCGCCCCTGGCCGGGTTCTGGGCCAAAGGCGACGTCCTCGACAACGCCTGGGCCCGGTTCCCGGTGCTGTGGGTGGTGGGGCTCGTGACCGCCGCGCTCACCGCCTACTACATGAGCAGGCTCAGCGCCCTCGCCTTCTGGGGCGACGATCGCTGGCGGGAGGTCCTGGCCCGCCCCGCCGGCGCCACCGGCAGCGGCGGGCACCCCGGCCACGACGCCCACCCCCACGAGGCGCCCTGGGTGATGGGGGTGCCGCTCGTGGTCCTGGCCCTGCTGTCCTTCGTGGGCGGGGCCCTCCTGCTGCCGTGGCGGCCGGGGGCTCCGCTGCACTGGCTGGCGCCGGTCTTCGGCGGCCGGCTCTACGACGCGCATCTGTCGGGGACCACCCAGTGGGTCCTCGGGGTGGTCGACGCCGCCGTGGCGGTGCTCGGGGTGGCCGTGGCCCTGCCGCTGTGGTCGCGCCGCCCCGTCCACGACCGGCTCGAGCCCGAGGCGCTCAAGCGGGCGTGGTTCCTCGACGACGTCTACGACGCCGTCATCGGCCGGCCCTCCCAGGCGGCGGCCCGGTTCGCCGCCACCGTCGTCGACGTCCAGGTCATCGACGGGGCCGTGAACGGCGTGGGCCGGCTGGCCCGGGGGGCGGGATCCGGCCTGCGGCGGGTGCAGACCGGCTTCGTCCGCCAGTACGCCCTCGGGATCGTCGTGGGCGCCGTCGCCCTCCTCGCCTTCATGGCGTCGAGGGTGTGGTGAGGGGCGAGGAGCGAGCCACGTGACCCACGACAGCGCCTTCCCCTTCCTCACCGTCCTGGTGCTCCTGCCCGCCGGGGCGGCGGTGGCCGCCGCCCTCGTGCCCGAGTCGCTGCCGCGGCCGCTGCACGGCAGGGTCGTGAACGCCATCGGGCTGGCCGGGACCCTCGCCACCCTGGCCCTCGCCGTCACGGTGGCGGTGCGGTACCAGGCCGGCGACGGGGGCTTCCGGCTGGTGAGCCAGCACGTGTGGGCGCCCGAGCTCGGCATCTCCTGGCATCTCGGGGTGGACGGGATCTCGCTGTTCCTCGTCCTCATGGCGGCGCTGCTCTTCCCGCTCGTGCTCCTGGCCGGGGGCCTGGCCGGCAACCGGTCGGCGGTGGCCTGGCTGCTGCTGCTCGAAGCCGGCTGCCTGGGCAGCTTCGTGGCGCTCGACCTGGTGCTGTTCTTCCTCTTCTTCGAGCTGACCCTGGTGCCGGTGTACTTCCTCATCAACGGCTGGGGGTACGCCAACCGGGCCTACGCCGCCATCAAGTTCTTCCTCTACACGTTCCTGGGCTCGGCCTTCCTGCTCGTCGGCATCGTGGCGGTGGCGTTCATCCACCAGCGCCAGAGCGGGCACCTCACCTTCGACCTGGTGGCCCTGCTCGGCACCCATCTCGGCACCGGCAGCCAGATCGTGCTCTTCCTCGCCTTCACGGCCGCCTTCGCCGTGAAGGCCCCGGTGTTCCCCTTCCACACCTGGTCGCCCGACGCCTACGCCGAGGCGCCCACCGGCGGGTCGGTGGTGCTGGCGGCGGTCATGGCCAAGATGGGCACCTACGGCATCATCCGGTTCGACCTGAGCCTGTTCCCCCGGGCCGTGGTGGACCTGGCGCCGCTGCTGCTCAGCCTGGGGGTGGCCGGCATCCTTTACGGCGGCATCGTGGCCTGTGCCACCAAGGACCTGAAACGCCTCGTCGCCTACTCGTCGCTGGCGCACCTGGGCTTCGTGGTGCTCGGCACCTTCGCCCTCACCACCCAGGGCCTCACCGGCGGGGTGGTCCAGATGGTGAACCACGGCCTCATCATCGCCGTGCTGTTCATCGTCATCGGCTGGATCCACGACCGCCGTGGCACGTGGAGCACCTCGGCGCTCCGGGGTCTGCAGCGGCCCGCCCCCGTGCTGGCGGCGGTCTTCACCGTGGCCATGATGGCCGCCCTCGGGCTGCCCGGGCTGAACGGGTTCGTGGGCGAGTTCCTCGTGCTCGTGGGCACGTTCCTCACCGACCGGTGGTGGGCGGTGCTCGCCACCGGCGGGGTGGTGCTGGCCGCCCTCTACCTGCTGTGGGCCTACCAGCAGGCCTTCCACCTCGAGCCCGACGAGGAGACGGCCGCCGTGGCCGACGTGTCGTGGTCGCAGCGGCTCGTGGTGGCGCCGCTCGTCCTGCTCATCGCCTTCCTCGGCGTCTACCCCAAGCCGCTGCTCGACCGGATCACGCCGTCGGTGGACCGGCTCGTCCACCAGGTCGACGTGGCCACGGGAACCCGTGCGCCGGCGGTGTCGACCGGCGCCCCGTCGCTCACGGCCTCGGCGGGACAGGGAGGAGGGCGATGACGGCGCTCCTGGCGGCCACGGCCCACGTGGTGCTGCCCAAGATCGCCTACCACTCCATCCTCCCCGTGCTGGTCCTGCTCGGGGGCGCCGCGGCCCTCCTCGGGGTCTCCGCCCTGGTGCGCCGGCCCCTCGACACCTCGGCGGTGACGGCTGTCACCGTCCTCACCGCCCTGGGGTCGCTGTCGACGGCGCTCGTCCAGTGGGCCGACGTCCGCAACCACGGCCCGCACGTCGCCATCGACGGGGCGATCGTCCAGGACGGCTTCTCCGCCCTCATCGGGGTGCTGGTGAGCTGTGCGGTGCTGCTCGCCGCCCTCGTGGGCGACTCGTGGATGCGCCGGGAGGAGGTGCGGGGACCGGAATTCCAGGTCCTCATGCTCATCTCGGCGGCAGGGGCGGTGGTGATGGGGGAGGCCAACGACCTCGTCGTCGTCTTCCTCGGCCTCGAGATCCTCTCCATCGCCCTCTACGTGCTGGCCGCCTTCGACGCCCGCCGGCAGCAGTCGGGGGAGGCGGGGCTCAAGTACTTCATCCTGGGGAGCTTCTCCTCGGCCGTCTTCGTCTACGGCATCGCCCTCACCTACGGGGCCACCGGCACCACCAACCTGCCCCAGATCGCCGACTACCTGGCCCGCAACGTCCTGCTCCACGAGGGGCTCCTCCTGGCCGGCATCGCCCTGTTGCTCGTGGGGTTCGCCTTCAAGGTGGCGGCCGTGCCGTTCCACCTGTGGACGCCCGACGTCTACCAGGGGGCGCCCACGCCGGTCACCGGCTTCATGGCGGCCGTGGCCAAGGCCGGGGGCTTCGCCGCCTTCCTCCGGGTGTTCGTCTCGTCCTTCGGCCTCATGCGCAACGACTGGCAGCCGGCGGTGTGGGTGGTCGCCGCCCTCACCCTCCTCCTCGGAGCCGTCGTCGCCCTCGTCCAGCGCGACGTGAAGCGGATGCTCGCCTACTCGTCGATCAACCACGCCGGGTTCGTCCTCATCGGCCTGCAGGCCGGGACGGCCAAGGGCGTGGAGGGGGCCCTCTACTACCTGTTCACCTACACGTTCATGGTCATCGGCAGCTTCGCCGTGATCACGGTGGTGGGCGGCCGGGGCGACGGTCTCCACGACCTCGAGCGGTACCGGGGGCTGGCCCGGCGCTCGCCGTGGCTGGCGATCAGCTTCACGGTGCTCCTCCTCGGCCAGGCCGGCATCCCGTTCACGACCGGCTTCCTGGCCAAGCTCGAGGTGGTCTCGGGGGCGGTGAGCGGGGGCTCGACGGTGCTCGCCGTCGTGGCCATGGTGTCGGCCGCCATCGCCGCGTTCTTCTACCTGCGGGTGGTGTTCCTCATGTACTCGAGCGGGGCCCCCGTGGTGGAGCTGTCCGCCGCCGGTGCGGGGCCCGGTGGCGAGGTGCGGTCGCTCTCGCTGCCGGCGGGCGTCTCGCCCTCGGTGGCGGTGGAGGGCGGCCCCGCCGGTGCGGGCGGCGGCGTCGGCACGGCCGTGGCCGAGGACGAGGACGAGGAGATCGCCACCATCCCGCCCACCGCCACCGCCGTGGCCATCTCCCTGTGCGTCGGGGTGACGGTGATCTTCGGGCTGTGGCCGGCGCCGCTCACCGGCTTCGCCCACCTGGCCCAGCTCCTCATCCACTGATCCCGGCGCCGGGCCGGCGTCAGCGGCGGGCCACGAACACGTACTCCCTGCTGTCGTCGGCGAAGGGCTCGCCGTCGAAGCCGCCGTAGAGGGCTTCGAGCTCCAGGCCGGCCACGTCGAGGAGCCCGAGCCACTCGTTCCTCGTCGCCCACCACAGCGAGCTTCGGGCGCCCGTGTCCAAGGTGATGTCGACGCGGTTGTCGCCCACGGCGTACCGCACGGTGTGGGGGACGGGGCGCTCCTGATGGCGGCCATCCAGTTCCGTCGCCACTCGGTGGTCGAAGGCGAAGGCGTTCCAGGCGAAGCGGCCGCCGGGGCGCAGCGAGGCGGCGACGCGCTCGAAGGTGCGGCGCCGATCGGCCCAGGTGGGCAGGTGGAGCAGTGCCCTGAACGGGCAGTAGACGAGCGACGCCGTCCGCTCGAGGGCGAGGTCCCGCATGTCGCCCAGTCGCAGGTCCAGGTCGACGCCCGCCGACTCGGCCTGGGCCCGGGCCTGCTCGAGCATGGCCGGCGAGGTGTCGATGCCCAGTACCCGGCTCCCGGTGGCGAGGGCGACCGGCACTGCCACCCGGCCGTTGCCCACGGCCAGCTCCACCACGTCTCCGTCCGCCTCAGTAGCGAGGCGGCAGTAGAAGGGGACGTCGGCCGACATCGGGGCCGACCACTGCTCGTAGAGGTCGGCGAATGCTTCGTCCCAGCTCACGTCGCGATTGTCCCAGCCGGCGCAGAGGGCGCGGAGGATACGATGCACCACCGCATGGCCGACGACCGCATCAGCGCCACCACCGTCGTCGCCGCACCGGCGGAGGTGGTCTTCGCCGTGCTCGCCGACCCCGCCACCCACGCCGCCATCGATGGCACCGGCCGGGTCCGCCACGCCCTCGACCCCCGGCCGTTGACCGCTGCCGGGCAGACCTTCGCCGTCGCCATGTACCACGAGAACCACCCGGACGGGGACTACCAGATGGTGAACCGGGTGCTGGTGTTCGACCCGCCGAGGGCCATCTCATGGGAGCCCGGCTACGACGCCGGCGACGGCAGCCTGCGTTTCGGCGGGTGGGTCTGGCGCTACGACCTCGACCCGGTCGGCCCGTCGCGCACCGAGGTCACCCTCTCCTACGACTGGTCGGCGGTGGCGGAGGCCACCCGGGCGCACATCGGGTTCCCTCCGTTCCCTCCCGCCCACCTGGCCGACTCGCTCGCCCACCTGGCCCGCCTCGCCACCTCCTGAACCCCGGCCGGCGCTGGCGCCTCCCCCGGTGCAGGCGGCCACCGGTGCTTGTACTGTCGAACCCGGATGAGAGATCCGCTCGAAGCCCTCGTCGACAGGTCGAGGAGATACGGCACGGCGGTGGTGCGCACCATAGGGACCGATGCCGACCCCGCTTCCCACCGGGAGGACGTGGCCACCGATCTGGTGCAGGCGTACGCCGGCTTCCTGGACCTCGTCGCCGCCGGCCACCAGGTCGAGCAGACCCGGCCCCTGGCCGACAGCACCAAGGCGATGCTGGACGCACTCGTCACCACCGACGCGTCCGCCTTCAAGGCCGCCTACGAGTCCATGCGCCTGTCGCTCATCGCCTGGGTCGACCGCAACGGCTGGAACCACAACTAGCCGACGTCTTCGAGCGGGTCCGCGGACCGACGCTTCGGCGCGCCCGGCCGGGCCCGCTTGCGACGCGAATCTCTACATGTGTAGAGTTATTGGATGGCCCGTGAGCGTGCGCCCTCTGCGCAGACGATCAGGGTCCTCTCCGCGCTGGCCGCCGAGCCCAGCCGGTGGCGCTACGGCTACGAGCTGACCGCCGAGGTGCGTCTCAAGTCGGGCTCGCTGTACCCGCTCCTGGTGCGACTGGCCGACCGGGGACTGCTCGAGACGTCGTGGGAGCAGGGGCCGGCGGGGCGGCCACCTCGCCACCTCTACCGGCTCACCGCGAGCGGGCGGAGGTACGCAGCTGCGATCGACGACGCCGGGGTCGTGCGCATGTCGCCGGCCGCGCCCGTCGGATTGCGCAACGCATAGTGCCCCTCGTCATCCTGCTCCTGCTGTTGGGCGGGGCACTCGGAGTGCTCCTGCGCCGCCAACGGGTCGCTCCGGGGCCCGCCGGAGCACCCGGCGACCGGCCGCTCCGCATGCTCCGGTGGGCCACCGGGCTCGTGCCTGCCGATCGGGCCGACTGGGGTCTCGCCATGCTCGGCGAGCTCGACCGGATCGAGGGTCGAGCCGAGCGTCGCCGGTTCGTCCTCGGCTGCCTCGGGGCCGTGGCGCTGCTCCCACAGCGGCGCTGGGCCGTCGGCCCCATGGTGGGACTCGCCGTGGTGGCCCTCGGAGGCCTGGCGGTGTTCGAGGCGTCCTTCGTCCGGTTCGGCCTGGGCACGGCGCCCTTCAACTGGGTCATGCTCGGCCTCCTGGTGGCGCTCTTGGCCGGGCTCGTGCTGGCCGTGAGCGTCTGGTTGCGTCAGCCCGGTGTCGCCGGGCCCGGACTGGTGGGTGGGCTCTTCGACCTGGCGGTGTGGACGGCGCTGTCGGGGTTCACCTTCGGGCGGCTCCTCGGTCCCACGACGATGCCGAGGTTCCTCGCCATGTTGCTCGTGCCCAGCGTGGTGGGTGTCTACAGCACGATGCGGAGCCGGAGCTCTGTCGTCGGGAGGCGGGCCGCCCGCCTGGCGGGGGTGGTGGGAGGGCTCGGCACGTTCCTCCTGTCCACCGTCGCCGTGCTCGTGCTGCACGGCGGGCCCCGGGATCCGGGCGCGTCGGTCTCCTCGGGGGTGAGCGAGGCACTTGCCGTCGTCGGCATGGCCAGCCTCCTCGTCCTGCCCCTGGCGGCGGCGATCATCGGGTGGGCAGCATCGGCGGCGACGGCCCGCCTGCGCCCCGCCTGACGGCCACGCCGAGGAGGCACG
Organism: Acidobacteriota bacterium; assembly: GCA_028872975.1. GTDB lineage: Bacteria > Actinomycetota > Acidimicrobiia > Acidimicrobiales > UBA8190 > UBA8190. Next base: position 11,005 of record JAGWNV010000011.1, on the reverse strand, counting down.
ACGGCACGACGGCGGGCGGGCCTCCGACGCTCGTCTTGCGCAGGCAAACGAATCGCCCGGGATCGCACGGGCATCCCACCATTGACAGGCCGTGCGCATCGGCGAGCACCCGCCGAGGTGTGTCCCACGAGCAACGCCAAGACGAAGGCGCTGCTGCTCGAGATGGCTCCCCAGATCTCGAAGATCGCCGAGCAGAACGGGGTCGAGATCGTGGCCGGACCGTTCGTCAACCGTGAGCACACCACCGTGGTCATCGTCCAGAGCGAGAGGGCCGAGGCGGTCGACGCCTTCCTGGTGCAAGCTCGGCTCCCGCAATGGAACCGGGTCCGGGTCATCCCCTCGATGCACATCCAGGACGGGATGCAGGACATCGTCGAGGGGACCTCGCTCTTCTGAGTCACCGGTCGCGGCCGGCTGGTCGGGACGGTGATCCCTGGCCGGCCGGCCCCGGCCTCCGTCGCCGGCCTCAGGGGTGCGCCAGCTCCAGTTCCACGAGGGCCCTGTTCACCGATTGGAGCGCCGAGAGCACGGCGTACTGATCGTCGGCCGGATGGGCGGAGAAGTCGGCCAGGACCGAGAGCTGGCGAGCGGCGCGGCGCAGCTGGCGGGCCACCGAGCGCGTGACGGTCCGCCCGTACTCGTGGCGGTCGGCTGGGGCGTCGATGGGCGCTTTCTCCGTCGAGGTCTCTCCGGCCATGCCGAGACGCTACGGAGCACTTCCCCCCGTCGACAGGGGCCAAAGTCCCTTGGGCGATGGTCCTTGCCCAGTGGAACGCTTGCGCCGGTAACCAATAGCCGGCCGGCGAGCTCGCAGCCCCGGGTCCGACGGTCGTGGCGACGTCCGGTCGGGGCGGCTCGGCTCCATAATGGACGACGGTGTCGCTGCGTGATGCCCGGGGGGGCCGATGGTCGGGGCGCTGAGAAGCCGGCGGCGCCGGCACGCCGTCGGCGAGGAAGCGCTCGACCGGGCCGGGAGGAGCGGCGACCTCCACGCCGAATTCGCCGTGCTCGGGGTGGTGCGGAGCTCGCCGTTTCGCGGGAAGGGCTCCCTGCCCAAGCTGGCGCCCTTCGCCCTGGCCGCCGTCCTCGCCCAAGCGAGCCTGCTCCTGCCACCGGGCTATTCCTCGGGTCCCGCCGCTGCGGCAAGCCTTTCCTTGCTCGTGGCGGCCGGCGCCGCCATCGGGCTCGTCCCGTGGGCACGCCTCTCCACCCGCGCCACGGTGGTGGTCCCACTCGTCTACTGCGCCTCGGCCCTCATGCTGACCTTGGCGGCGGGACCGAACTCGGGAATCGGCGTCGTCGTGCTCATACCCCTGGTGTGGACGGCGCTCTTCCACGACCGGTGGCAGGCGGCAGTCGTCGTCGGCGCCATCGTGCTCGTCGAGCTCTACGCCTCTGTTGCGCAGCATGCGCTCGACGCCACCCTCGTTCGGCGGTTGGTCCTCTGGGGCCTCCTCGGAGCGGCCGTGTCCACCGCCATCCACGGCGTTCGGGACCGGGTGCGGGACTCGTACGCCAAGGCCACCAGGCTGCGTGACCAGCTCAGGGAGGCCGAGTGGACCGAGGAGCGCCTGCGGATCGCCCTCAACCTCCAGGAGCGCCTCGGCCATCGCGTCTTCGCCACCACCCTCACGTTGGCAAAGGCGGCCCAGTTCGACACCGACAGGAGGACCCACGACCTCATCGTCGGTGCGGTGGCCGAGCTCGACGAAGCCCTTCTCCTCCTCCGAAACGGTGCCTTCGAGCGACGGGACGGTGGGACGGCGATCGGTGGCGGGGTGCCTCTCGACGGCGGCGGGCTGGCCGCTGTCGGCCCCGGAGGTCAATAGGCTCCAGGCCACGATGCACGCCGTGGCCACGATCGTCGCCGTCACCTGGGTGGCCTTCTGGATCTACTGGCTCGCCTCCGCCGCCGGGGTGAAGGCGGCACGCCACCGGTGGGGCCGGTTCGCCGGCGCCCGGGTGGCCATGGTGCTCGTCGTCGTCCTCCTCGTCCGGGCCAAGGTGTTCAGAGGCCAGACGATCACCGACGATCCCTGGCTCGAGGGGGTGGGCCTCGTGGTCTTCCTCGGCGGTCTGGCCGTCGCCGTCTGGGCCAGGCGGCAGCTCGGGCGGAACTGGGGGGAGCCCATGGCCGAGAAGCTGGACCCCGAGCTCGTCACCGCCGGGCCCTACCGGCGGATCCGCCACCCCATCTACTCGGGGATCATCCTGGCCATGGTGGGCACGGCGCTGGCCGTCGACTGGTACTGGCTGATCATCGTGGGCCTGGTCGGGGGGTACTTCGTGTTCAGCGCCGTGAAGGAGGAGCAGTACATGACCGAGCGCTTCCCCGACACGTATCCCGCCTACAAGCGGTCGACGAAGATGCTCGTCCCCTTCCTCCTCTGAGGACGGGCGCCGCCCACCGCCGGCAGACCGATGCCGGGTGGGGAATTCGGGCTGCTCAGGACAGGAAGGACGTGATGGCGTCGGCCAGGGCCACCGCCGCGTCCTGCTGGAAGGCCGTGGACGAGAGCATGGCGGCGTCGGTGGCGTTCTGCATGTTCCCGCACTCGATCAGCACCTTGGGCACCGTGGTGAGATTGAGCCCGGCGAGGTCGGCCCGGTAGGAGAACCCGGCGGTCCCGTCGTAGGTGCTGACGGGCATGCCGGTGGCGGAGAAGCTCGACCGTACGTCGACGCCGAACGCCTGGGACGATCCGACGACCCCGTCGTTCACGCCGTCGGCGACGGGGAGCAGGATGGCGAAGCCGCGGCCGCTCGTGGGGCCGCCGTCGGCGTGGATGTCGATGGCGACCGAAGACTGCGCGGCGTCGAGGATCTGGGCCCGCTGGTCGACACAGGGCCCGATGCCGCTGTTGGTCGACCTGGTGAGGACGACGCCGGCCCCTTCGCTCTCGAGGTCGGCGGCCAGGTCGGTGGCGACGTTCCAGTTGAACTGCGCCTCGGTGTACCCCCCGGCCGTCTCGGTCCCCGTCGTGTCGCAGTTCTCGTACTCGCGACCGTTCCAGATCTGCTGGTCGAGGAAGCTGGGGTCGGTGTAGTTGAGGCCGTTGTGGCCCGGATCGATGCCGATCACCTTGCCGCTCAGGGGGCGGCCCGGGGGAAGGGCGCCCAGGATGGTGAAGGCCGGGAGCGTCGTGGTCGTCGGCGCCGGCGCCACCGGGGAGCGCCTCGGCAGCGAGGTCGTGGTGGTGCCGGTGGTCGTGGTCGTGGTGGAGGCCGCCGTCGTCGAGGTGGTGGGCGCCGTGGTGCTCGTGGGCCCGGTGGTCGACGAGGTGGAATGCGCCGGCGGTTGCGCCCGCGGCCGGGCGCTACCTAGAGCGCCGCTGGTGGCGAGCAGCGTCCCGGCGACGACGATGGCGACGAGGCCGAAGGCCCAGCGGGTCGGTTGGCGCCGGCGCACCACTATCCATCGGTACCTTCGTGCGGCCGATTGACCCCGCCCGGCAGAAACGGTCCGGCGTCGGCATGGACCTCGGGAGCCGAGCGACCCGGCGACGGCCCCTCCAGGGCGCGCCGGTAGCGGACGTCGGTGGCCACGAAGGCCACCCAGTCGTGCTCCTTGGTGGCCCCGTCGGCCCACCAGCCGTTGCGCTCGTAGAACCGGCGGGCACGGTCGTTGACGTCGAGCACCCACAGGGTGCCGGTGGTGAAGCCGGCCTCGGCCAGGGCCTCGCCCGCCGCCTCGAGCAGGGCCGTCCCCACGCCGGCGCGCCAGGCGCGGGGGCCGACGTAGAGCGTCTGGACCTCGCCGACGGTGCCGTCGGCGTCCTCGTCGCGGCTGGGGGCGACCGAGGCGAACCCGAGGAGCGTCGGCCCTTCCTCGGCCACGAGGACGACCGGCCAGGGGGAGGCGGCCAGCGCCTGCTCCCAGTCCCCGAGCCGGTCCTCGGGGGCGAGGTCGTCGAGGTAGTCCTGGGGGAGGAGCCCCGGATAGGCGGCCTTCCAGGTCCCCACGTGGAGCTCGGCGACGGCCCGGGCGTCGGAAGGCCGGGCGCGGCGCAGCCGGACCGTCGTCCCCTCCGGCCTCACGCCGTGCGGTGCCGGGCCGGGGACGGCGCCGGCGGCGCCCCGGGCTCGCCCCCGCCGCCGTCCCCGTCGGGTTCCCCTTGGACCTGCGAGGCCAGGAGCGTCTCGGCGCCCCCGCCCTGGGCGGCCCGGCGCTGGGAGCGCACGAGCACCCGGCCGATGACGGGCACCTCGGCCAGCGACTCGGCCCGCATGATGGCGAGGACCGCCGGCACGAGGTGCTCGGCGGCGTCGTAGACGATGTAGCGGGGCAGCCAGTCGGGGGTGTACTTGGCGTTGAACCGCCACAGGGTCTCGATCTGGAGGAAGGTCGACATCTTCTGCAGCGCCCACCGCTCCACCCGCTGGGTCAGCCCGTCCCCCCGCTCGCCCTCGAGGATCGACCGCATGGCGGCGAAGTTCAGGCTGAGGGCCCGCATCCCCTGGGCCCGGAAGTGCTCGATGGTGGAGACGAGGGCGAAGTCCACGAGCCCGTTGGGGTGCTCGCCCTTGTCCCGGCGCATGAGGTCGAGCGAGTAGCCGCCGATGCCGGACGCGGGGACGAACTGGCACATGGCCGCCGGCTCGCCGTCGGGGCCGGTCACGACGCAGAGGACGAGGCCGGTGTCGCGCCGGTCGAAGATGCGGCCGAGCATCATCGAGAACCCCCGCTCGAAGTCGCCCCGGCGGCTCTGGGACATGAGGGGGACGAGGCGCTCGGCCACGGCGGGGTCGAGACGGCTGGGGTCGTGGAAGTGGGCGACGTAGCCGTACTTGGCGATCCGGTTGTGGGCCTGGCGCAGGCCCTTCATGTGCCCGCCGGCCAGCGAGAAGCGCTGGAGGTCGACGAGGGCCTCGTCACCGACGTAGATGTCGTGCATGCCGGTCGCCCGGTAGACGGGCAGCCACTCCTCGGAGGCCCCCATCATGGCCACCGTCCAGCCCCGCTGGTCGGCGAAGCGCCGGAAGGCCGCCCACACCTGCTCGCGCTCGGCGCGCGGCCCCACCGGGTCGGGCGACACCACGCAGACGCCGCCGTAGATGGCGTAGGCCACCAGGCTGTCGCGGTGGAAGAACCACTTCTTGTCGCTGCGGAGCGCGAAGTAGTCGAGCGTCCCGGCCCCGTGGCGGGCCACCACGTCCCGGGCCCGCAGCTCGGCGGCCCGCCCCGAGGTCATGCGACGGTCCACTACCGGCCGGGTGGCGAGGAGGACCGACAGGACGGCGAGGGCGATGCCGACGGCGAGCAGGGTGGGGTAGAGGAAGTCGTCGATCCGGTCCGGGAACGCCACGGTCTGGATCCCCACCAGCCTCCCCACCACGCCGTAGGCCACCCGCCACGGCGCCGTGAACCGGTGGGGGAACCTGAGCAGGCGCAGGCTCAGCTCGACGGCGAGGGTGGCCACCACGGTGACGCCCAGCCCGCCGGCCACGAGGGTGGTCACCGCCGAGCGCGTCGAGGGGGCGTCGGCCGGGGCCCGGAACTCGCCCCGGAACGCGAGCAGGAGGGTGAGGACGCCCGCCGAGAGGATCGACTCCTCGATGTCGCCGCCCCGGACCAGGTGCAGGGCCAAGGTGACCCCGAGGAGGACCACGGCGATGAGCCAGGCCCGGTGCTGGCCCCGCCGCACGCCGCGGGCCAGGGCCAGGAGCCCGATGCCGGCCAGGGCCACCACGGCGCCTGCCGCCTGGGTGGCGGCCAGGGGCAGGACCTGGAGCACGACGTGCAGCCGTCCCCGCAGCGGCGGGGTGACGGCCGAGAGCAGGTCGACGACGCCGGCCAGGGCGATGGCCAACGCCACCCACCGGCGCACGCGGCGCGACCGGCGTCGCAGGAGGCCGAGGTCCGGTGCCGGGGGCCACGAGCTGCCGTGGGGATGGGCGGCGACGACGACGGGATGGGCGTCGTGGACGCGCCGGTAGCGGCCCGCCAGCCGTTCGAGGAGGGTGGCGGGCCCCTCGTCGTTGCGGGCCAGGAGGAGCCGGGCGTGCAGGTCGGCGCCCGTCTCGAGCTCGATCCACGAGGCCTGGCGGTGCTCGAGGAACACCGGCGGCAGCCCCAGGCGCCCGGGGTGCTCCTCGACCACCTCGCCCACCACGCCGGGCGAGGCGAAGAAGGCGCCGCCCAGGTCGGTGAGCTCGGCCTGGAGGCTCCCCGCCGCGATGACCCCGGCGCACCCGCCCGCCACGAGCGCCCGCGCCTGGTCGCGCCCGGTGTCGTTGGCGGTGGCCCCCGGGGCCGACTGGTCGTCGAAGGGCCCCGGCAGGCGCCCGCCGCCGAGAGTGCGCCAGGCCTGTCGGCTCAACCAGGCCAGGACGGCCACGAGCACGACCACCTCGGCGGTGGTGACGAGCGCGGCGACGCCGATGCGAGGTCCCCACTCGGCCAGATGGGCGCGCGCCACGGCCCGGGCCGGGGCATTGCGGCCGCGCATCACCCGGTCGAGGTAGCCGCCGAAGGGCAGGCGCAGGGCCAGCGCCACGGCGAGCGGGAGGAGAAGCCACCACGCCAGGCGGGCGAAGCGGCGGTAGAGAAGGCGCGAGGTCAGGAAGCGCTGGGACTTGGCCGGCTCGGCCAGCCGGTCGAGCCCGGACTGCCACGTGGCCTCCGGATCGGGGGTGAGCAGGGCCGGCCCCGACCAGCCCCCGGCCCCCGTCGTCGTCGCCCCCCCGGCGGCGGCGGCGCCGTCGGCGGGCTCCACCCGCACCACCCGTTCGCCGGCGGTCGTCTCCAGGTGCAGCTCGAGGGCGTCGGCGACCTCGATGCCCTCGGACTCGAGGGCCCGGCGGTCCTCGGCTGCGCCCAGGGCGGCGTCGAGGGCGCCCGGGAGGTAGACGACCCTGCGGTCGTCGCCGCCGGCGAAGGCGGCCAGGGCCTCGCTGAGGCGAAGGTGGGCGGCGAGGGCCCCGGCCAGCGGCGACCCCTTGCCCTCCTCGGCGCCGTCCGGCCCGGCGCAGAGGCCGCCGGCCAGCACGAGGGTCCCCGGTCCGGCCCAGGTCTCGAGCGCCCGGGCCAGCGTGGCCGACGCCCAGGAGGACGCCCCGGTGGCCTCGGGGCCGAGGCCGAGGTTGGCCGCCACCAGCACCCGCCGGCCCACGGGGACCCCGATCGCGAGCGCGCCCGTCCCCCTGGGTCCGGTGCCGCCGGCAGGGGGGTGGGCCTCGGAGAGTCCGTCGGCCATGACCGTCCCATCTTCCCATCCCCCTCCGTGCTGGGTGAGGCCGAGCGACCGCTGGGTAGGCTCGCCACTGCCAGCGGTCCGACCACGACATTGCGCACCGCGGAGGGGACGACACCGGATGACGGCGCAGACGGAGCTACCGACGCCTGCGAACTGGTGCTGGCGCGTGGGGCCCCTGGCGCCGGGGCCGGCGGTCGTCTTCGACCTCGACGGGGTCCTGTCCGACGCCGCCTCCCGCCAGCACTTCCTCGAGTGGGGACGGCGCGACTGGGACGCCTTCTTCGACGCCTGCGGCGACGACCCCCTCGTCTCGGAGGTGGCCCGGCTCCTCGAGTTCCTCGACTCCTCGCTCGACGTGGTGCTCCTCACCGGCCGTCCCATGCGGGTGCAGCCGCAGACGCTCTCCTGGCTGGCCCACCACCGGTTGCGCTGGGACCTGCTCGTGATGCGCAACCGCGGCGACTACTCGCAGGTGGCCAGGTTCAAGCGCGCTGCGGTCCACGAGATGCGGGCCCGGGGCATCGACCCGCGTCTGGCCTTCGAGGACGATCCCCGCAACCGCGACATGTTCCACGCCGAGGGCGTCCCGTGCATCTACATCCACTCCGGTTACTACGACTGACGGCGGCGGCGCCTCCCCGCACCCGCCGGTGGCGCCAGCAGCCCCGCCACCCAGCCGCCCACCACCCCCAGCCCGGCCAGCCCTAGCACGGGGCCGTCGCCGAAGCGCTCGTAGACGGTCCGCCCGTCGCGCAGCGCCAGGGTGCCCACGACGAGGGCCCGGGGGCCGAGGTCGCTGCGCTCGAGGATCCTCCCGTCGTGGTCGACGAGGGCGCTGAAGCCGGTGGGGGCCGCCTGGACGAGGTCGCGCCCCTCCGACAGCGCCTGCAGGCGCGCCGCGGCGATCTCCTGGGTCGGCACCTGGGCGGTCGAGTACGACGAGGTGTTGGTCGGCACCACGAGGAGCCTGGCGCCGGCGCGGGTGGCCACCCGGCCCCGGTCGGCGAAGAACACCTCGTAGGAGACCATGGCGCCGAGGGCCCCGGCGGGGGTGCGCAGCACCCCGTCGCCGTGGCCGGGCACGGCGTCGAGGGGCACCTCGGAGAGATCGGCGAGGTGCCCGATCAGCCCCCGCCACGGCACGTACTCCCCGAAGGGGACGCGGTGGACCTTCTCGAAGGAGGCCACCTGCCGGCCGCCGGGTGAGAAGGCCACGATTTCGTTTCGGAACCGCCCGGTGCCGGCCGGCTCGGTCACGCCGGCGAGGAGGGTGGCGCCGGCCTGGCGGGCCAGCGCCGAGAGGGTGGCCTCCTCGGGCGATCCCCGCAGCGGATGGTCGAGGGCGACGACGTCCTCGGGCCACACCACGAGCGCCGGCCGGGCGACACCCGTGGCGTGGCGCGAGACGAGCGACTCGGTGGCCGCCACCTCGGCATCGAGGACCGTGGCCGGATCGACCTCGAGGTGCGACAGCCCCCGCTGGCCCCCGCCCTGCACCGCCGCCACCACCACCCGGGCCGTGGGGGGACCGCCGTCGGCGGCGAGGCCCCCCCACACCCCGGCCCCGGCCACGGCGAGGACGGCGAGGGCGGCGGCCGACAGCGGGCCGCCGACCGCCACCGGGGGGACCCGGACGAGGCCCGGCGGGGCCGGGCTCCCGGTCAGCTCCCGCCAGCCCTTGGGCTCGCGTCGCAACAGGCGACGACGCTCGAGCCACCGCCGGCACGTCACGGCGACGGCGCCGAGGCCGCCACCTCCGAGCCAGACGAGCCCGACGAGCAGCCTGGGCCCGCCCAGGCGGGCAGCGTCGGCGAGCGGCCCCGATGCCTGGCCCAGCGCCGCGCCGCCGAGGGGCAGGCCGCCGAGGGGCCACGACGAGCGGGCCATCTCGAGGAGCACCATGGCGCCGGCCAGCGCCGGCGTCCGTCCCCGTCCCCGGGGGGCGCACATGCAGGCCAGGGCGGGAGCGAGGGCCTCGAGCAGGACGAGGACCACGCCGCCGTAGACGTTGAAGCTCGTCACCCAGAAGAGGCCCACGCCGAAGAGCCCCAGGCCGAAGAGCCAGCCGGCGAGGAGCCGGCGCCACGGACCGAGCGTCCCGACGAGCGCCCAGAGCACCGCCGCCGACGCCAAGGCGGCGATCCAGGCCCCGAAGGGCGGAAGCGACAGGGCCATGACGACGCCGGCCGCCACCGGCACGCCGACGCCACGGGCGACATCCCCGAGGCGGCTCACCGCCAGCCCGGCCCCTCCAGGTGCCCCACCACCGACCGCGCCGCCCGCCTGCCGCTGGCGATGCAGGCCGGGATGCCCACCCCCCGGAGCGCGGCGCCGGCCAGGGCCAGGCCCCCCAGGCGGCCGGCGGCCTGTTCCATGGCGGCCACCCGGTCGAGGTGCCCCACCGTGTACTGGGGGAAGGCCAGGGGGAAGCGGGCCACCATGGCGTCGGTGGGTCCGCCCCGCAGCCCCAGGGCCGGGGTGAGCTCGGCGACGGCCCTGCCGACGAGCGCGTCGTCGTCCATGGCGAGGGCCCGGTCGTCGCCGAAGCGGCCGAGCGAGGCCCGCACCAGGACGTCCCCGGGCCGGGCCAGCTCCGGCCACTTCGCCGACATCCAGGTGCAGGCGGTCACCATGGCACCGCCGGTGCGCGGCACGAGGTAGCCGGTGCCGGGAGGAAGAGGCGGGACGTCGCCGGTGGCGAAGCGGAGGGTGACGAGGGTGACAGACGCATAGGACAGGGCGCCGAGGAGCTCGGCGAGGCCGGCGTCGTGCGGCGCCACCAGGGCGGCGGCCCGGGGGGCGGGGACGGCGAGGACCACGGCGTCGGCCTCGAGGGGGGCGCCGTCGGCGGTGTCGAGCACCCAGCGGCCCCGGCGCTCGAGTCGCCGCACCTCGCAGCCGGTGCGGAGCTCGACACCGGCCCGGCCCAGGGCCTCGGCGAGGTGGTCGACAAGCGCGGCCAGTCCGCCCCGGAGGCTCCGGAACACCGGGGCCGGGGCGCCCGACGGCGCCGGGGGCCGGAGCCGGCGCATGAGGCTCCCACCCTGGCCGGCGGCCCGGAGGAGGTCGGGGAAGACCGCCGCCGCGCTCATCTCCTCGACGCTCCCGGCGTGGATGCCGCCGACGAGAGGGTCGGCGAGGCGCTCGACGACCTGGCGGCCCAGGCGGCCGGCGACGAGGGGCCCCACGGCGGCGTCGGAGGGGGCGGCGCCGGCGTGTCTCGGGAGGACGACGTCCAGCGCGGCGCGGGCCAGGGCGGCCGGGGAGAGAATCCCCGAGCGGGCGAGGGGGCCGAGGCGGGTGGGGACCCCCAGGGCGAGCCCGGCCGGCAGCCGCCGCAGCCGGCCGCCGGCCATGACGTAGGCGGCCGTCTCGGCCGGGGTGACGAGCTCGTCGCCGAGGCCGAGCTCCTGGCACAGCTCGACGGCCTCGGGCCGCCGGGCCACGAAGGCGTCGGGGCCGAGGTCGACGTGGCGGCCGGCGAAGTGCCGTCGCTCGATCTTCCCGCCGAGGCGCCCGTCGGCCTCGAGGACCGTCACCCTGGCCCCCGGCGTCCCCGGCGTCCCCGGCGCCCCACCACCGGCCAGCTCCCAGGCGGCGGCCAGCCCGGCGATCCCCCCGCCCACGACGGCCACGGCGGGAGCGTCGCCCGCCGCGCCGGGAGGGCCGCTCACAGGTGCCCCCCGGTGGCGGCCACCACCACGTCGGCGAGGAGGGCGCAGAAGTCGGGGTCGTCGTTGAAGGAGGCCGTGCGGGCGAAGCCGAGCCCGCACCGGGCGGCCGCCGCCCGCGCCTCCACGTCGACGTCG
>JAGWNV010000274.1 GCA_028872975.1 Acidobacteriota bacterium | reverse complement strand
GTCCTTGAGCGCCGAGCCGGGGGCGTCGAGGCCCAGGCCGAAGAGGACCCGGGCATGGTGGTTCACGGCCACCACCACCCCGTGCTGGTCCACGGCCAGCTGGGCCAGGGGCGACTCCTCGAATGCCATGCGCACCACGGTGCTCACCTCGCTCACGGCGGGCCGGTCGGCAGCCACAGGGCCCGAATCGGGGAAGACCGGCCGGAACGGCTCCCTGTTGGGGAGACGCCGGAAGACCCGGTGCTTCAGGTTGACGGCCTCGAACATGGTCGTGCGGGTGACCATGGCCTCCGACTTGCCCAGGAAGAGATAGCCCCTGTCGGCCAGGGCGAAGTGGAAATTGGTGAGCACACGCCGCTGCATGTCGGCGGTGAAGTACATGAGGGTGTTGCGGCACACCAGCAGGTCGATGCGGGAGATGGGCGGGTGCTGGACCAGGTCGTGGCGCCCGAAGATGAGCGACCGGCGGAGGTCCTGGCGGAAGACGCTGGAGCTGCCGTCGGCGTCGAAGAACCTGCCGGCGCGCTCCTCGCCGAACGCCGCCACCACGGCGGCGGTCGGGTAGCGGGCATGGCGGGCCTGGACGAGGGCCTCCTCGTCGGCGTCGGTGGCGTAGATCTTCACCGTCGTCCTGAACCGCTCGTCGCCCACCGCCTCGGCGAAGAGGACGGCCAGCGAGTACGCCTCCTCGCCCGACGCCGCGCCCGCCGACCAGATGCGGATCGGGTCCTCGGGTGCCTTGGACCGGAGGGTGGCAGGGACGACGTCGGAGGCGAGGAACTCCCACGCCTCGGGATCGCGGAGGAAGCCGGTGACGTTGATGAGGATGGTGTCGAAGAGCTCGGCGAACTCGCCCGGGTTGGCCTCGAGCAGGTCCGCATAGGCGGCGTAGCCGGGAGCGCCGACCTGGCGCATGCGGCGCTCGATCCTGCGACTGAGACTGGCCCGCTTGTAGCCGGTGAAGTCGAAGCCCCGGGCCTCCTTCAGGTAGACGAGGAGGGACTCGAGCTCACCGTCCGGCTCACCCTGGTCCGGCACGGCCCTCCGCTCCACGATCTTCCTCGACATCGGCGGCGGCGATCATGTCGCCGGCCATCCTCCGCAGCGTGGCGGCGCCGCGCTCGGCCTGCTCGATCTGGCCCTCGTAGCGCCGCCGAAGCCTGTCGCCGCGCGAGGGCGCCAGGCGCCTGAGCAGCCGGCGGGCGAGGTCGGCGCGCTCCTCCAGGGCGACGACCGCCGCGTAGAGGGCGCTCTCGACGGCGTCCTGCTTGCCCACGGCCAGGCTGTCGCTAGAGAAGGTGTGCCCGACGCGGCAGCGGAAACGGACGGGGTGATCCCCCACGAGCCACAGGGTCCCCCCGCACTCCGGACAGGTGAATTCGAAGAGCTCGTCGCCCGGCTCCGCGCCGCCCCGGACGCTCTCGGGCTCGTCGGCGTGGGACACGGCGGACACCTCCTCGACGAAGCCGACGAGGATCGAGGGGATCTCGTCCAGCGTGGCGATGTGGTCGGGTTTCACGTAGCTGATGGCGCTGAGCGGCATGCCCGGGAAGGCCGCCTCCTCGGGGTCCTGCACCACCGTGAGCCCGCCGGCGTCCTTGATGGCGGCCAGCCCGGCGGTCCCGTCGTCGAGGCTGCCGGAGAGGACCACTCCGGCGGCACTGGGGCCGAAATCGTGGGCCACGCTCCGAAAGAGCGGGTCGGCCGCCGGACGGGTCCCGTTCTCCTTCGGGGTGAGGAGGACCCGCACCGCGCCGTCGGACACGACGAGGTGACGGTCCGGCGGTGCCACGTACACGCGGCCGGGCAGGAGCGGGTCCCCGTCGTCGGGGTGGGCGGCGGGCAGCCGGCTGTGGCGCGAGATCATCCCGGGCAGGACGCTGGGGCCGACCGGGGCGATGTGGAGCACCACCAGGACGGCAGCGGGCAGGCCGGGGGGGAGCCCGGCGACGACCGACGTGAGGGCGTCGACCCCGCCCGCCGAGGCTGCCAGGGCGAGGACACAAGATGCCCGGGCGGGAGGGTCGATGGCGATGGAGCCAGTGTTACGACCAGGGCGATATGCTCCTCCCCGTCTCATCCAGATGCGGTGATGGAGTCCTGGCTCCGACGACCCGCAGCCAACCGGCCCTTGGGGCACGGTGGCCCAGCCAGGTCCGATGAGGAGGTCGCCGTGACACTGCTCCGACGTCGTGCTGCCCTCGACGCCTGGCTCGAGCACGCCGAAACGCTGCTCCGGGACCGCACCGGCAGCCGGGACGGCGAAGCCGATGCCGATGCGGAGCGGGAACGAAGCGACGCCGCCTGACCGCACCTGACCCCCGCCACGCCCGGTCGCCGGCGGCCGCGACCGGTGGCTGGGCCGGCGCGGATCGGGAAGCCGCCCAAACCGGGTCCTCGTGCCCTGGTCCCGACGCCCGGGTGGGGTGAGAACGGGAGCAGCATCGAGATCGGGGGCAGGCGCATGGGCGTCGCTTCGGAGAGCCGGCGAGGCGCGGTGGCGGCCCAGGGCGGGCCCGGGCTCCTGGCACCGGTGGTGTCGCTCCTCTCGCACCGCATCGACGAGGAACTCGACCACCCCGGCCCCGGGCGGGATCCCGCCTACATCGGCCGGCAGCTCCCGGCGGTCACCCGCCTCGTCAACCTCTTCTCCCCCGAGGTGCGCGGCAGCGAGCACATCCCCGCCAACGGCCCCGTCATCCTCGTCGGCAACCACTCCTGTCTCTTCTTCATGCCCGACGTCTGGATCGTCGGCCTCGAGATCGTCCGGCGGCGCGGCCTCGCCCAGCCCGCCTATGCCCTCGGCTACGACCTGCTCTTCGGGGTCCCGGGCGTGGGCCGGTTCCTCCGGCGCGTCGGCGCCCTCCCCGCCGGCGACGAGGAGGCGGCGCGGGCCTTGGGAGAGGGGGCGCTCGTCCTCGTGTACCCCGGCGGCGACCCCGAGGCGTGCCGGCCGTGGACGCCCCGCAACGACGTGGACTTCGGTGGCCACCGGGGCTTCGTCCGCCTCGCCCTCAGGACGGGAGTGCCGGTGGTGCCCGTCGTCACCCACGGCGCCCACGACGCCGTGGTGGTGCTCTCCCGCGGCGAGCGGCTCGCCCATGTGCTCGGCCTCGACCGGCTCCGCATCAAGGTCTTCCCTCTCGTCCTGAGCCCGCTCGGGGTGAGCCCGATCCTCACCCTCCCCATGCCCAGCGCCGTGACCGTCGAATTCCTCGACCCCGTGGACTGGAGCGGCCACGGTCCCGCCGCCGCCGACGACGACGCCCTCGTGGCCCGCTGCTACGAGGAGCTCACGACGACGATGCAGTCCGCCCTCGAGCGCCTCCACGCCGAGCGCGGCCATCCCGTGGTCCGGGGCTGGTGGAACCTGGCCCGCCGCGGCCCACGGCGCCTCGAGGTCCCGGCCGCATGAGCCGGACCCTCGGCGGCCGGGACACCTGGGCCCTCGGGCCCTACTCGGTGCCCCAGGGGACACCGCCGTCGTCGTCGTCGCCGCCCGAGGGGCGG
>JAGWNV010000273.1 GCA_028872975.1 Acidobacteriota bacterium | reverse complement strand
CGCGCCCGTGACCACGGCGGCCCCGGACGAGCGGGCCTCCGGTGCCGAGGGGCTGGCCGAGGAGCTCCGGCGCCTCGGCGACGACGTCCTCGCCGCCGTCGCGGCGGTGCGCCGCCGGCTGCGGCGGGCATGGCTGGCCCTCCTCGCCGCCGTGGCCGGCGTGGGGGGCGACTGGTGGCGGCCCGCTCCCGGCTCGGCGCGCGCCGGGGTCTCGAGGCTGCGCCGGGGGCTCACACCGCTGCCCGCCGCCGAGGGCGTCGTGTGGCGACCCCAGCCCTGGCGCCGGGCGCTGGCGGCCGGTCTCGTGGCCTTCGGCCTCTGGACCCTCCTCGACGCCCCCACCCTCCTGCGCAACGCCCAGGGCTCGCCGCTCGGCGTCCGGCGAAGCGTGGCGGTGTCGCTCCTGCGCCCGGTGGCGGCCGTGTCCGACGGGTTGGGCCTCTCGCACCTCGTCGGCGCCGCCGACCGCCTCATGGGTCGCCACGGCCCCGGGGTCGTGCAGGTCGTCGGGCCGTCGACCCCCAACCGTCGGGCGCACCGGGCCCGCGTCGTCGCCGCCCCGCCGCCCAGGCCGGCCACCGACGCCCTGCCCCCGTTGCCGGTGCCGAGCGCGGTGGCGCCACTGCGGGTCCTCGTCGTGGGTGACTCCCTCGGCGTGGACTTCGGCGGCCCCTTCGCCGACACCCTGGCCGCCACCGGGGTGGTGGCCGCCGCCGTGGACGCGCACGTGGACACGGGCCTGGCCCGGCCCGACTACTTCGACTGGCCCGGCGAGCTCCAGGGCGACCTCGGTCGCGACCACCCCCAGGCCGTCGTCGTCTTCCTCGGGGCGAACGACCCGCAGAACCTGGTCGACGGCGGCTCGGCCCGGGCCTTCGGCACGCCGGCGTGGGACACCTCCTACGCCACGCGCGTCGGCCAGTTCATGGCCGAGGCCACCGGGGCCGGTGCCCGGGTGCTGTGGGTGGGGATGCCACCCATGCAGGACCAGGGCCTCGACGACGAGATGCAGCACCTCGACGCCCTCTACCAGATGGAGGCGGCCGCCCATCCGGGGGTGACCTTCCTGTCCTCGTGGACCGTGCTCGGCTCCCCCCAGGGGGGCTATTCCGAGTACCTGCCCGGCGCCGGCGGGGCGCCGGTGGCGGTGCGGGAGCCCGACGGGACCCACCTCTCGCCCGGTGGCGCCGAGCGGCTGGCCCAGGCGGTGGTGGCGGCCATGGACCGGGGGTGGGGGCTGTCCCTGGCCCCGTGACGCCGGCGCGCGAGCATCGCCGCATGCGGAGCCTGTGGATCCTGCGTCACGCCAAGGCCGTCGCCCACGCCTCCGCCGACCACGGGCGCGAGCTCTCGGGGCGGGGCCTGCGCCAGTGCGAGGAGCTCGCCTCCCATCTCCGGGCGCTCCCCGACGCCCCCGACGAGGTCCTGTGCTCGTCGGCCACCCGGGCCCTCGAGACGGCGCGGTCCGCCGTGGCGGCCCTGCCCGAGGGGGTGGCGCTCACGGTGGAGGCCGCCCTCTACGGGGCCGACGCCGACGACGTCGTGGGCCGGCTGCGCCTCGTCGACGACGACCGCGCCGCAGTGATGGTCGTGGGCCACAACCCGACACTGCTCGAGCTGCTCCTGCTCCTGCTCGACCCCGGCGACACCGCGGGGAGCCGCCGCCTGGCCGACGGCCTGCCCACCTGCGCCCTGGCCGTCGTCGACCTCGACGTCGCGGCCTGGGACCGCCTGGCGGCGGGAACGGGGCGGTTGCGGTCGTTCTTCGTGGCCGCCGCCCGCTGAGCCCCCTCCCCGGGCCGCCCCGCCGCGGTCGGGGCCGGCCTCAGACGAGGGGCCAGGGGTAGTGGTAGGTGTCGGGGTCGGGGACCGGGAACCGACCCGCCGCCACCAGCCGGGCGGCCCGCCGCCGGAGGGCGGCCACCTCGGGGGCGGAGAGGAGGGCGCCGAGCGGCCCGGGCAGCGAGCCGTCGAGCGCCTCGAGGTCCCCGAGCAGGCCCTCGGGGACCGGCTCGCCGGCGAACTCCCAGATGACGGTGCGGAGCTTGGGCTGGGGATGGAAGCAGAGCCCGTTGTCGATGGCCCAGATGGTGCCGTCCTCGCCGAGCAGGCAGTGGCCGCTCTTGCGATCGGCGTTGTTGGCGACGACGTCGAAGGCGCAGATGGCCTGGAGCCGGGCGTGGTGGCGGGGGTCCTCCACCAGGGTGAAGTGGTGCTCGGAGAAGTCGGCCTCCACGAACCGCTGGAAGGACCCGGGGCCGAGGGGGCCGTCGTCGCGCTCGACGGTCTCGGGGACGAGGCCCCAGCCGAGCATCTCCGAGAGCCGGTAGGCGGCGACCTCGCGACGGTAGATGCAGGGAGGGAAGTCCCACAGGTGCCGCTCGCCGCGCCCGGGCTTGTAGACGGCGGCCACCTCCTCGCCGTCGTCGGCCGTGCAGGTGGCCAGGAAGGTCCGGTTGGAGCTCCAGGGAAGCTGGCCGACGACCTCCACCCGCCCCGAGACGAGGGCGCCGGTCACGACGCCGGCGGCCGGTGCCCGTTCGTGCGCGGGCAGCGGTGGCCGCTCGGGTCGAGGGGGAGCCCGCACAGCGGGCAGGGCGGCCGGCCCGCCTCCACCAGGGTGGTGGCCCGGATGGCGAAGGCGGCGGCCTGGGCGCGGGTCACGTTGAACCGCGCCATGTCCCCGTCCTCGTCCTCGGCCACGAGCTCCTCGGCCACGAGCACGACGCGGTCGAGGGCCTCGTCGTAGCTGACCCCGAGGGTGCCCACCACCCAGTGCGGCTCGGTGGGCTCCTCGAGTTCGAGGTCCTCGGGCAGCCCCTCGGGTCGCTCGAGGTCGGCGAGAACGCGCCCGAGGTACTCGGCGAGGACGGCCACCTGCTGCTTCTCGGCCTTCAAGGTGAGCACCGTGTCGCCCGAGCGGCACTGGAGGAGGAAGACGCGCCGCCCCACCGGGCCCTCCGTCCCCACCGTGAACCGGTCGAGGTCGCCGAGGTCGAGGGCCGGGCTCACGACAGGCTCAGCTCGCCGAGGGCGGCGGTGGCGTTCACGCACAGCACGTGCAGCGACTGCTCGCCGCGCACGAGGGCGGTGACCGAGCAGGGCGAGACGACCAGGCGCTGGAAGAGGTCGAGGGGCACGCCCGCCGTCGCCGCCACGGCGGCCTTGATGCAGTCGGCGTGGGACACGGCCACGAAGCTCTCCCCGGGATGGTCGGCGGCGAGGCGGTCGAGGGTCGAGGTCACCCGGGCCTGCATCTCGGCGAAGGACTCCCCGGCAGGGAACCGGAAGGTCGAGGGCTGCACCTGGACGGCCCGCCACTGGCGCTTGCGTCGCAAGATCGACAGCCGGGCCCCGGTCCACTCGCCGAAGTCGCACTCGAGCAGCCCGCGGTCGGTGCGGACGCGCAGTCCGAGGCGCGAGGCGATGGGCCGTGCCGTCTCGACGGCCCGCTCGAGAGGCGAGCTGTAGACCGCCACCGGCGGCCGGGCCATGGCGCCGATGCGCCCGGCGG
>JAGWNV010000272.1 GCA_028872975.1 Acidobacteriota bacterium | reverse complement strand
GCGCCGTCGGACCCGGCGTCGGCCCCGGCGACTGCACCTGCGGCCCCGCCGCCTCCCGCCCCCGCACCGGCCGGCGTGGCGGCCGGTGCCCTGCCCTCGCGTGACGCCCTCGTCCAGGCATGGGGGGACGGACTGCTCACCAAGCTCTCCAACCGGGCCCGGGCGCGCTTTCGCGTCGGCCGGTTCCTCGCCGTCGACGAGGGCACCGCCGTCTTCGCCCTCCCCAACGAGACCCACCGGTCCTACTGCGAGGAGGTCCGCCACGAGGTGGAGCAGGTCCTGGCCGGCCACTTCGGGGCGCCTGTGCCCATGCGGCTCGTGGTCGACGAGGAGGGCGGGGAGGCCGACCGGCGGCGCCGGTCCGGTGGGCCGGCCCAGGCCGAGGCGGCCGAGGTCCCCGGGGCCGCCGACGACGAGGCGGCGCTGCTCGATCCCGAGGTGCTCGCCGCCGAGACCGACCCGGCCGGGAGCGGGCCCAGCGCCGAGGAGCGGCTCAAGCAGATCTTCCCCGGCGCCCAGGAGCTGTAGTGGCCTCGGGGTCGCTCCTCCAGGCGCTCGTCGACGAGCTCGGCCGGCTGCCGGGGATCGGCCCCAAGTCCGCCCAGCGGATCGCCTTCCACCTTCTCAAGGTGGCCGACGAGGACGCCCGCCGGCTGGCCGACGCCATCGTCGACGTGAAGGAGCGCGTCACCCTCTGCAGCCGGTGCTTCAACGTGGCCGAGGGCGAGCTCTGCGACATCTGCAGCGACACCCGGCGCGACGGCAGTGTCCTGTGCGTCGTGGAAGACCCCCGCGACGTCGCCGCCCTCGAGAAGACCCAGGAGTTCCGGGGCCGCTACCACGTGCTGCACGGGGCCCTCAATCCCATCGAGGGGGTGGGGCCCGACCAGCTGCGCGTCCGGGAGCTGCTGTCGCGCCTCGACGACGAGGGTGTGACCGAGGTCATCCTCTGTACCAACCCCAACCTCGAGGGGGAGGCCACCGCCATGTACCTGGCCCGGCTCCTCAAGCCCCTCGGCACCCGGGTGACCCGGCTGGCGAGCGGCCTGCCCGTCGGTGGCGACCTCGAGTATGCCGACGAGCTCACCCTGGGACGGGCCCTCGAGGGTCGCCGGGAGGTGGACGCCTAGCCCGAGGGGCCGGCGAGTACGCCGACCCGGCACCGACGCGTTCGGGGGGCGTGCCGCGCCGGTGCCGGGCCTGGCGAGCTATGCGTCGACGCCCTCCGGCGGACGCGGGCGGGCGAGGGCCCCGGGACGGGCGCCACGGCGAGCAGCAGCGGTCGGCATCGGTCGAGCCCCCATGAGATGTCCCACCCCCCGCCGCCTCGAATCGGGTGACCTGGCCGGCCACCTCTCCCCATGGGAACGGGGCGGGTGCAGCCACCTTGCGCCCGCACCGATGCGGGTTTCAGGACCAGAGCTCGGGTTGGGCGGCCGGTGGCCCGATCGGGAAGTAGCCGGGCAGCTCGTCGGTGGGGGTGTCGATGTAGACCTTGGCCTCGGGCGGCTGGGCGAAACGGCCGTGGCTCCAGCGGATCTCGACGTGGCCCCGGACCTGGCCCCGCCCGCCGTCCGCCCGCCGCCGGTAGGAGATGGCCCAGTCCACCTGGGGCTGACCGGCGGCGGCCGGGGCCATGGAGAGTCCGGCCAGCTGATAGGCCTGGCGCCAGTCCCAGGGGCTCGCCACCCGCAGCCGCAGGGGCCGGCCGGGGTCGGCGCCGAGGACGAAGTAGGAGGCGTTGCCGATCCGAAGCAGCCGCCAGGCGAGCCGCTCCTGATCGGCGAGGCTCGTCACCCTGGCCGCCCACCGCTCGGCGGACCGGGCGCTCACCTCCAGACAGAGCTCCCGGTAGGCGTCCCGGGCCGCGGGCGGGTAGCTCCGGCCGGGGAGGGCGTGGCGCATGGCCCGGCGCTCGGCCGACCCCAGGGCGGAGGGATCGTCGGGCAGGCCCTCGACGCCGGTCGCCTTCCGGCAGGCCAGGTACAGCCGCCGGTATGCGTCCGGGGCGACCTCCTGGTACCAGTCGCCGACGGGCCAGGAGCCGGTGGTGGCCAGCAGCCCCTCGAACAGCCGTCCCGGCGAGGCGTTGGCGATGGCCCGCGACAGGTACTTGCAGCTCACGAGATAGACGTGGTCGACGCGCAGGTCGACCGGAGCCACCTCGTCACCGGGGGGCCGCCGTCCCCCGGTCCACTCCACGAGCAGCGGCGACCGGCCTCGCAGCGCGTCGGGCGCTTCCAGGAAGGCCCGGCCGTTGTCCCAGGCGGCTCGGAACTCGTCGCCGAAGCGCCCCGAGCGATGGAGCTGGTTCAGGCGGTCCCAGGCCGCCGGGGACAGCGCCAGCTCGGTGGGGCGGGCCGCCAGGGCCTGGCCGGGCCCGGCGTAGGGGAGCATCCCGAGCGCCGTGCCGAGCTCGGTGACGAGGGTGCGGTCATCGGGCACGGGGCCGTCGCCCGCTCCGGGCGAAGCTCCGCAGCCGGGCCTGGGCCTGGTCGGAGCCCAGCTCCACCACGTCGTAGACGGCCGGCAGCGCCCCGGGGAGCTCGGGGGTCTGCAGTGCCCGCCAGGCCCGCTCGCCGGCGCTGCCGGGGGCGGGGGCGGCCGGGGTGAGGAGCACGAGGGGGTTCTCCGGGTAGGCGGCGTGGACCACGGCGGCGCGCCCGAGGGCCGCCCACAGCACCTCGGCCCGCCGCAGGCCCCCGCCGACGGTGCCGAGGGTCCCGGCCACGTCGAAGAACCATCGCCGGCCCCCGGCGTCGCGCCCGGTGAGGGCCATCTGGATCCCGCTCTGGAGCTTCACGCCCTCGGTCACGTCCCGAAAGCCCGCCCCGGCCACGAGGGCGGCGGCCACCTCGCCGGCGCTCGACCTGGGCTGCCATGTGTCGGGTTCCGAGCCGAGGAGCCGCTCCTGCTCCTGGCGGACCCGGCGCTCGGCCATCCGGACGTAGCGCGACTCGGTGTCGTAGCCCACGTACCGGCGCCGGCTGCGCAGGGCGGCCACAGCGGTGGTGCCCGAACCCATGAAGGGGTCGAGGACGAGGTCCTCGGCGTAGGTGTAGAGCTCGATGAGCCGGAGGGGCAGCTCGACGGGGAACGGGGCGGGGTGCCCCACGCGCGTGGCCCGCTCGGCCGGGATCTGCCACACGTCGGTGGTGGCCTCCATGAATTCGTCCTTGGTGGTGGTGGCCTCGGCGGGGAGGCCGAGCGCCCGGCGCCGGGGCCGGTCGACGGCACGGTCGAAGCGTCCCTTGGAGGCGATGACCACACGCTCGCTCACGTCGCGCAGCACCGGGTTGGCGGGGCTGCAGAACGAGCCCCAGGCGCACGAGCCACTGACGCCGCGGGCCTTCAGCCAGACGACCTCCCCCCGCAGGAGGAGGCCGAGGTCGTCCTGGAGGATCCCGATGACGTCGGCCGACAGCGACCGGTAGGGCTTGCGGCCGAGGTTGGCGACGTTCACGGCGATGCGGCCGCCCGGCTCGAGGACCCGGCGGCACTCGGCGAAGACGTCTCGCAGCATGGCCAGGTACTCGATGTAGCTGGCCGGGACGTGCCCCT
>JAGWNV010000271.1 GCA_028872975.1 Acidobacteriota bacterium | reverse complement strand
GCCTGCACCTCGGCCCTGAGCGCGCCGACCTCCTCGGAGAGCTCCGCCGTCCGGCTCGGCGCTTCCCCGACCCAGAAGGGGATGGTCGGATGCGCCCCGTGGGCGTCGACCACCCGCATCTCGCCTTGGGTCACCCGCCTGACCTGCCAGGAGTGGGTGCCGAGGAGGAAGACGTCGCCGACCATCGACTCCAGGGCGAAGTCCTCGTTGACGGTCCCGACCGCCATTTCGTCGGGCTCCGCCACCACCCGGTAGTCGCCGATCTCGGGGATGGCCCCACCGCTCGTGAGCGCGGCCAGACGGGCGCCCCGGCGGGGCCGGAGGACACCGTTGACCCGGTCGCGGTGGAGGTAGGCCATCCGGCGGCCCCGCCCCGTGGTGATGCCTTCCGACGCCAGCTCGACGACGGCGTCGAACTCGGACCGGTCGAGGTGGCGGTAGGGCGCGGCGTGGCGGACGAGCTCGAACAGGTCGTCCTCCTTCACCTCCTCGGCGCCGGCCACCTCGGCCACGATCTGCTGGGCGAGGATGTCGAGGGGTGCCACCGGCGGATGGGTGGCATCCAGCCGGCCGGCGCGGACGGCGGCGAGGAGGGCGGCGCACTCCACGAGCTCGTCGCGGGTGAGGGGGAAGACGATCCCTTCGGGCGTGCCGCCCCGGGAGTGGTTGGACCGGCCCACCCGCTGGAGGAAGGTGGCGATCGCCCGCGGCGACCCCACCTGGCAGACGAGCTCGACCGGGCCGATGTCGATGCCGAGCTCGAGGGAGGCGGTGGCGACCAGGGCGCGGAGCTCGCCGGCCCGGAGCCGGGCCTCGACCCGCTGCCGGCGGTCCCTGGAGAGGCTGCCGTGGTGGGCGGAGACGACGTCGGGGCCGAGGCGCTCGCCGAGGAGGTGGGCGAGGCGCTCCGACATCTTCCTCGTGTTCACGAACACGAGGGTCGTCCGGTGGCCGCCGACGTGGACGGCGATCCGGTCGACGACCTCCTCGAGCTGCTCGGTGGAGGCCACGGCGGCGAGCTCGCTGCCGGGGACCTCGATGCGGACGTCGAGGGCCCGGGCGTGGCCGCAGTCGACGACGGTGGCGGCGCGCCCCTGGCCCGCCCCGGTCAGGAGGAGCGCCGTCTGCTCGATGGGGCGCTGGGTGGCCGAGAGGCCGATCCGCTGCGGTCGGGCACCGAGCTGGAGGGCGTCGAGCCGTTCCAGGGTGAGCGCCAGGTGCGACCCTCGCTTGTCCCGGGCCAGCGCGTGGATCTCGTCCACGATGACCGTCCGGATCGTGCCGAGCACGGCCCTGCTCTTGGCGGCGGTGACGAGGAGGTAGAGGCTCTCCGGCGTGGTGACGAGGATCGAGGGAGGGGTCTTCACCATCGCCGCCCGGGCGCCGGCGGTGGTGTCCCCGGTCCGGACCGCCACCGTGACGGGCGCCACGGGGAGGTCGAGCTCGGTGGCCACGGCGGCGATCTCGGCGAGGGGCCGCTCCAGGTTCTGGTGGATGTCGACGGCGAGGGCCTTGAGGGGCGAGACGTAGACGACCCTCGTCTCCCCGGTGATGTCCTCACCGGCTGCGTGGGCGCGATAGAGGGCGTCGATGGCGAGGAGGAATCCGGCCAGCGTCTTGCCCGATCCCGTCGGGGCGGCGATGAGGGTGTCGCCGCCGGCTGCCACGGCGGGCCAGCCCCGGGCCTGGGGGTCGGAGGCGCCCTCGGGGAACCGCCGGTCGAACCAGGCGGCGACGGCGGGGTGCAACCCGACGGGGAGGGCCATGGTGACATTCCACCACCTGGGTGTGCCGGCCGGCGTGGGCCGGGCCGCTCCCGGCCGAGCCGCTCCCGGCCGGGCCGCTCCCGGCTGGTCCCAGGTGGTTAGCGTGGCCCGGTGACCGGGATCGTGGAGCGGTACCTCGAGGCCGTGGTGGGCCACGACTGGGAGGCCCTCACCTCCTGTCTGGCCGAGGACGTCGTCCGGGTGGGGCCCTTCGGCGACGCCTACACCCCCCGAGATCCATACGTCGCCTTCCTCGCCGGGTTGATGCCGGGGCTTCCCGGCTACTCGATGCGTGTCGACAGGGTCACCTATGCAGGGAACAGGGCCTTCGCCGAGCTCTCGGAGACGGTCGAGGTGGACGGGGCCCCACTCGAGACCCCGGAGGCCCTCGTCTTCGACCTGGACGACGAGGGACTGATCGCGAGGATCGGGATCTACATCCAGCGCCGGGGCTGACCGGTTACGGCGCGTACTCCACGGTCCTGCCGTCCTTCCAGGTCCGCAGGACGAGGTAGGGCCCCTTGAGCGCTCCGTGGTCCCAGGGGCCGAAGCCCATGACCGTGCCCGGCGAGCCGCTCGCCGCCGGGACGGCCTTCACCGACTCGAGGGCGTGCCGGACACCGTCGGGCGTCAGGTGGTCGGCTCGCTCCAGGGCCTCGCCCAGCAGGCGGCCCATGTCGTAGGCGGCCACGCCGATGGGCCCGGCCGCGCTTCGAGGCGACCGGGCACGGAGCTCCGCCCGGGCCGGGTTGGCGTCGGACACCGTGTCCACATAGACCCATCCCTCCCAGTCCGCTCGCCAGTCCTTTCGGGCGTAGCCGAACATCAGAGCGGAGTTGGCCACCACCGGGACGTCCCATTTCTCGTCGAGGACGGCCAGTGCGAGGGGCCGGGCGGCGGCCCCGAGACCGAGGTAGCAGAGCACCTCCGGCCCCGCCGACCGCAACCGTCGGACCACGTCGGAGAGGTCCTCGGCGAGCGGCGAGACGGGTGTGGTCCCGACGACGTCGACGCCGAGGGCGCCGCAGGCCTCGGCGAAGGCCTCGGCGTACCCCCGGCCCACGGCCGAGCGGTCGTGGACGAGGGCCACGCTCCCGAGGGCACGGCCGGCGAGATGCCGGGCCAGGACGACGGGCTCCTCCTGGAGGGATCCCACCTGGTAGTGGAACATCCAGGGCCCCCGGGTGCGCTCCCCGCCGCTGTAGTTGACGGCGGGCACCCGGTGCCGGTCGGTGAGCGGCTGGACGACGAGGGCGTTGTCGCTGATGCTCGGTCCGAGAACGGCGAGGACGCCGGCATGGGCGAGCTGCTCGAACGCCTGCACCATCTCGTGGGCCGTCCCCGACGGGAGTCCCCGGGCGTGGGCGGCGACGAGCTCGACGGGGCGGTCGAAGGAACGGCGGGTGGTCTCGAGGCCAAGCCGGAGGGCGTCCTCGAAGAGGGCTCCGCCGTCGGCCTGGGGGAAGTCGTAGAGGACTCCGACGAGGGCAGGGGCCGGGCCAGGCTGTTCGGGCACGGCCGACAGGCTCGCGCCGAAGCACCACGGCAGCAACCCCGGCTCCGCGCACCGAGTCTGTCGGCGGGGGTGGACACGGCGCCCGGTCGTGATCGACCGTCACACCCCGGTGGTGGACTCCATGCCATGCCCCTCGAGGCGCTCAGCCGGGCCATCGACGAACTGATCGACCTCGGTCCGGCCCGGTGCGGGGACGCCGGATCGGTCGTGGCCCTGCACACACAGCTGAACCGGCTCGAGGCCGTCGTAACGGAGGCGACAGCGGCGTTCGACTCCTCGGAGGCCTGGGCC
>JAGWNV010000270.1 GCA_028872975.1 Acidobacteriota bacterium | reverse complement strand
TCGGCCCTGCGGGCGCAGTTCCCCGCCATCCACCGGGAGCTCCTCGCCATCTTCGCCCGCCTCGAGCGCCACTACCGCGACATGTGCGACACGGAGTTCACCATCGAGCAGGGCAAGCTCTGGATGCTCCAGACCCGGGTGGGCAAGCGGACCGGCCGCGCCGCGCTGCGGATGGCCGTCGACATGACCCGGGACCGGGCCATCGGCCTCAGCCGTGAGGAGGCGGTGGCCCGCATCACCGCCGAGCACCTCGAGCAGGTCCTCCACCCCCAGTTCGCCGGAAGCGGCCACCCCGTGCTCACCGCCGCCCTCGGCGCCTCGCCGGGCGCGGCGGTGGGGAGGGCGTACTTCACCGCCGACGACGCCG
The DNA here is from genome assembly GCA_028872975.1 of Acidobacteriota bacterium. GTDB lineage: Bacteria > Actinomycetota > Acidimicrobiia > Acidimicrobiales > UBA8190 > UBA8190. Next base: position 3,227 of record JAGWNV010000270.1, on the reverse strand, counting down.
CTGCCGCCGCCGAGCGGGGGGAGGCGGTGATCCTCGTGCGGACCGAGACCTCCCCCGAGGACGTCCACGGCATGCTCGCCTCCGAGGGCATCCTCACCGCCCGGGGAGGCCTCGTCTCGCACGCGGCGGTGGTGGCCCGGGGCTGGGGCAAGCCGGCGGTGGTGGGGGCCGAGAAGCTCCGCATCGAGGGCCGGCAGTTCCGGGTGGGCGGCACCGTCGTCTCCGAGGGGGACTGGCTGTCCATCGACGGCACCGCCGGCCAGGTGGTGCTCGGACAGGTGCCGCTCACCGAGGCGGCGCCCCCGCCGGAATTCGACACGCTCCTCGGCTGGGCCGACGCCATCCGCAAGGGACATCTCGGCGTCCGGGCCAACGCCGACACCGGGCCCGACGCCGCCAACGCCCGCCGGCTCGGGGCGGCGGGGATCGGGCTGTGCCGGACCGAGCACATGTTCATCGCCGAGGACCGCCTGCCCATCGTGCGGCGGATGATCCTGGCCGAGACGCCCGAGGAGGAGTCCGCCGCGCTCGAGGAGCTGCGCGTCGCCCAGCGGGCCGACTTCGTCGACATCTTGGAGGCTATGGACGGGCTGCCCGTCACCGTCCGGCTCCTCGACCCGCCCCTGCACGAATTCCTCCCCGACACCACCGAGCTCGCCATCAAGGAGGCCCGTGAGGGGCTGACGGGCGAGGAGCAGCGGCTCTACGCGGCGGCCAAGCAGTGGCAGGAGTTCAACCCCATGCTCGGCACCCGGGGGGTCCGCCTCGGGGTCATCAAGCCCGGCCTCTACGCCATGCAGGTCCGGGCCCTCATGGAGGCGGCCCTCGACCGCCTCGCCGCCGGCGGCAAGCCCGTCGTCGAGATCATGATCCCCCTCACCGTGACCCGGCCCGAGCTGGCCCTGGCCCGGTCCTGGGTGGAGGAGGCCGTCGCCGCCGTCCTGGCCGAGCGCCCGGCCCCGGGCGGCCGTCGCCGGGGCGGCCCCAAGGTCCTCATCGGCACCATGGTGGAGACGCCTCGGGCCGCGCTGCGGGCCGGGGAGATCGCCGAGGTGGCGGACTTCTTCTCCTTCGGCACCAACGACCTCACCCAGATGACCTTCGGCTTCAGCCGCGACGACGTCGAGGGCCGGATGATGGCGGCCTACCTGGAGAAGGGGCTCCTGCCCGAGAACCCCTTCGAGGTCGTCGACGCCGAGGGAGTGGGGGAGCTGGTCAGCCTCGCCGTCGAGCGGGGCCGGGCCACGAATCCGGCGCTCAAGGTCGGGGTGTGCGGGGAGCACGGCGGCGATCCCCGCTCGATCGCCGTCTTCGCCCGCGCCGGCCTCGACTACGTGAGCTGCTCGCCCTACCGGGTGCCCATCGCCCGCCTGGCCGCCGCCCACTCGGTCCTCGACGCCCGCCCGGCCCGCCCCGGCGCCTCGACGCGAAGGCGCTCGACCCGGCGCCCCGCCGTCGCCGGCCCCAAGGCCCGGGCGGCGCGGCCGACCAAGGCGGCGAAGGCCTCCAAGGCGGCGAAGGCCTCCAAGGCGGCGAAGGCCCGGGCGACGAAGGCCGTCAAGGCCACGAAGGCGTCCAAGTCCGCGAAGGCGAAGACGGCCACGAAGGCGAAGGCCGCCAAGGCGCCCCGGACCACCAAGGCCACCAAGGCGCCCCGGAACACCGGGGCCACCAGGGCCTCGAAGGCCAGGGGCAGGAAGGGCTCCAGCCGCCGCCGGTAGTCGCGGCCGGGGAGTACGGTCCGTCCGTGGCCATCCCCGAGGAGGACGTGGCCCGGGTGCGGGCGGCGACCGACATCGTCGCCCTCGTCTCCGAGCACTCCGCCCTCAAGCGCCAGGGGACCCGCTGGGTGGGGCTGTGCCCGTTCCACCAGGAGAAGACGCCGTCGTTCTCGGTCAACGCCGAGATGGGCGTCTTCTACTGCTTCGGCTGCCAGCGCTCGGGGGACGCCATCACCTTCGTCCGCGAGGTCGAGCACGTGGACTTCGTGGAGGCGGTGCGGAGACTGGCCGACCGGTCCGGCGTCACCATCACCGAGGACGCCGCCGCCGGGGCCGAGCGACGGCGACGGTCCCCGCTCTACGACGCCGTGGCCAAGGCCGTCGACTTCTACCACGACCGGCTCCTCTCGGCTCCCGACGCCGGCCCGGCGCGCGACTACCTGCGCTCGAGGGGGTACGACGGCGACGTCGTCCGGCAGTTCCGGCTCGGGTGGGCGCCCGACGACTGGGACGCCCTCGCCAAACACCTGGGCGTCCCCGACGCAGTCCTGGCCGACGCCGGTCTCGGCTTCGTCAACCGGCGGGGCCGGCAGCAGGACGCCTTCCGGGCCCGGGTGATCTTCCCCATCTTCGACCCCTCCGACAAGGCCATCGCCCTGGGCGGGCGCATCCTGCCGCCGTCGGGCGCGGGCGGGCCGGCCACGGGGGGTGCCGTGGGGCCCAAGTACAAGAACTCGGCCGACGGGCCCGTCTACTCGAAGCGTCGGACCCTCTACGGCCTCAACTGGGCGAAGAAGGACGTCATCGAGAAGGGCGAGGTCGTCGTCTGCGAGGGCTACACCGACGTCATCGCCATGTTCCAGGCCGGCGTGCCCAGGGCCGTGGCCACCTGCGGGACGGCGCTCGGGGAGGACCACTTCCGGCTGCTACGGAACTTCGCCAAGCGGATCGTGCTCGCCTACGACGCCGACGCCGCCGGCCAGGCGGGTGCCCAGCGGGTCTACGAGTGGGAGCGCCAGCACGAGGTGGACGTGGCCGTCGTCGAGATGCCGCCCGGGACCGATCCGGCCGACCTGGCCCGGCGCGACCCCGAGGCGCTGCGCGTGGCCGTGGCCGGGGCCCGTCCGTTCCTGCGCTTTCGGGTCGAGCAGGTCTTCGCCGGTGCCGACCTGTCCACCGCCGAGGGCCGGGCCAAGGCGGCGGAGGAGGCGGTGGCGGCCGTGGTGGAGCATCCCAACGAGCTCGTCCGCGACCAGTACCTGATGCTCGTGGCCGACCGGTGCCGTCTCGAGCCGGCCGCCCTGCGGCCGCTCGCCGAGCGTCTCGCCCGCCGGGCCGCCGCCGGGGACTCCCCGGGCCCCGCCGCCCACCGCCGGACGGCCCCGCAGGACGAGGAGCCGGTACCCGCGCCGGCGGCGACGTCGGGCTCGGGCCCCGCCGAAGCCCGCCGGCCCGGGCTGGAGGCGCTCCGCCTGGCCGTCCACCGGCCCGAGGCCGTGGCGTCGC
>JAGWNV010000269.1 GCA_028872975.1 Acidobacteriota bacterium | reverse complement strand
ATCGACACTGCCCGGTCCTCGACGACGGTGACGGCCGACACCCGGCGCCGTCGCGGCCGGAACGGCACCCTGTGCCCACGGGTCGCACAACTCCCCGTCGTTTGCCCAGCACAAAGGGCGAATAGCCCTACGGCGGCGCCGTGGGACGACCGATCGACCGTGCCATGGCCCTCCACGAATCGGCGCAGCCGCTCGGGACCACGCGCCCCGCCGCGGCCCCCTGGCGCCCGGACGGCGAGACGCCCGATCCCGGCGGCCCGGCCCCCGTCCAGCCGGGCGGCATGCACCGTCCCTACCGGCCCGGTGCCGACGAGGGGCCGTCCCGGCGCTACATCCAGGTCCGGAGCAAGTTCGCCCTGGCCTGGTCCGTGGCCGCGTCGTGGGTCGCCTTCTCGGTGTGGTTGGCGCTCCCCTGGGTCCACGACACCTCGAGGGTGCTCGGCCTCGTGCCCACCTTGGTGCTCGTCACGCTCCTGGCCTTCATCCCCGGCGCCATGGTGGCCTTCCTCGTCGTCAGCCTCCTCCTCGACCGCCAACCGCGGCTCACCGTGCTGAGCCCCACCGTGCCGGTCACCGTGATCGTGGCGGCGCGCAACGAGGCCGAGGTCATCGGCGAGACGGTCGCCTACCTCGCCGGGCAGGACTACGAGGGGCCGCTGCGGGTGATCCTGGTCGACAACGGCTCCACCGACGACACGGCCAAGGTGGCCCGGGCGGCGGCGGCGTCGAGCGGCCTGTCACTGGTCGTCCTGCGCGAGGACACCCCGGGCAAGGCGCACGCCCTCAACCGGGGCCTCGAGCGGACCGACACGCCGCTCGTCATCACCCTCGACGCCGACACCGTCCTGCAGCGCTCGGCCATCCGTCTCCGCGTGGGCCGCTATGCCTCCTCGCCCGACGACGTGGTGGCCGTCGCCGGGAGCGTCCTCGTCCGCAACAGCCGGGCCGGGTTCTGGGCCCGGGTGCAGGAATGGGACTACTTCCTCGGGATCGCCTCGGTGAAGAGGATGCAGGGGCTCTACCAGGGGACCCTCGTGGCCCAGGGGGCCTTCAGCCTCTACGAGACCGACGCCGTGCGGGCCGTCGGCGCCTGGCCCGACGCCATCGGCGAGGACATCGTCCTCACCTGGAAGCTGCTCCGGCTCGACCGTCGGGTCTTCTTCGAGCCCCTGGCGGTGGCCTTCACCTCCGCCCCCGAGGACCTGCGCACCTTCGCCCGCCAGCGGTCCCGGTGGGCCCGGGGGATGATCGAGGGACTGCGGACGGTGCCCCCCTGGCGCCAGCCACGGGGGTTCTCCCGCATCCTCACCTCGCTGGACCTGGCCATCCCCTTCCTCGACACGGCCTACGTGCTCGCCTGGCTGCCCGGCCTGGTCCTGGCCTGCTTCGGCCGGTTCTGGCTGGTCGGCCCCATGACGGTGGCCGTCCTCCCCCTCACCGGGACCGCCTACGGCCTCCTCTTCCGCCGCCAGTGGCACGACGTGTTCCGACCCCTCGGCCTGGTCGTCCGCCGGAATTGGCTGGCCCTCCTGGCCTTCCTCGTCGTCTACCAGGTCCTCATGTCGGCGGTGTCGGTGCGGGGGTACGCCCAGGAGCTCCTACGGCTCCGGCGCCGCTGGAAGTAGGCGCTCTCCGCCTCCCGGCTCCCGAGGCCAGAACTACCACGAATAGTGAGAATGACTACGAAGTGTGGTTAGAGGCTTGGCTATTCGTGGTGAAAATGGCGGAATCCCCTTGATTTTCCCCAGGGTATCCGTACGCTGAGTGATGGCTCCGGGGGGATCGCCCGCCGGAGCGCCGGACGGGGGGCCAGGGACATGGTGGTGATCGGCGTGTTGTTCTCGGTGGCGACGGTGGTCTCGGCGCTCCTCGCCACCCAGGGCCGGTTGAGCTGGGGCGAGTACGAGGTCGGCACCCGGGCCGGGGGGCACGAGCTCGGCTGACCGGTCCCCGGTGCCCGCCGGCGAGCGGGCCCGTCGGTACCGTGGTCGGCGGTGGACCCCTCCGACGCCGGGCTCGAGCGGGCCGCCGCCTGGGGCACCCCGTCGCACGGGGAGGCCCGCTGGCCGGCCCTGGCCGCGGTGGCAGTGGCCATCGCCCTCCAGGTGGTCCTTCCCGACCGCCTGATCCAGGGCCTCGGCTACCGGGCCCTCCTCCCCGCCCTCGAGGGCGGCCTCATCGTCGTCCTCCTCGTCACCAACCCCGGCCGGATCTCCAAGGAGGAGTCCCGGCTGCGGGGTGTGGGGCTCGCCCTCATCGCCGTCATCAGCGTCGCCAACGGCGTGTCGCTCGTCGAGCTGATCCATGCCCTTCTGTACGGGGCGAGGACGAGCGGCCGTCCCCTCATCTACGCCTCGGTGCCGATCTGGCTCACCAACGTGATCGTCTTCGGCCTCTGGTACTGGGAGCTCGACCGCGGGGGCCCCGCCAACCGGGAGCTCCCGGCGCACCGCCGGCCCGACTTCCTCTTCCCGCAGATGTCCGCCCCCGGCGCCGGGCCGGGATGGGCACCTGGCTTCTTCGACTACCTCTACACCTCGTTCACCAACGCCACCGCCTTCAGCCCCACCGACACCATGCCCCTCACGCCCTGGGCCAAGCTGCTCATGATGCTCCAGTCCCTCGCCTCGCTCGTGACCGTGGCCGTCGTCGTCTCCCGGGCCGTGAACATCCTGAGCTGACCGGCCCGGTCAGCGTTCCTCGAGGATCACCACCGGGATGGTCCGGGAGGTCTTGCGCTCGTAGTCGGCGAAGCCGGGATAGTCGGCCTTCTGCTTCTCCCAGATCCGGGACCGCTCGTCGCCCTCTGCGACACGGGCCCGCACGGGGATCGTCTCGGTGCCGATCTCGGCGGTGGCCTCGGGATGGGCGAGGAGGTTGTGGTACCAGTCGGGATTGGTGGGCGCCCCGGCCTTGGAGGCGAAGACGGCCACCGTCGTGCCGTCGAGGCGCTGGTACATCATGGGGTTCACCCGCGCCGTCCCCGTCCGGGCGCCGGTGGTGTGGAGCAGGAGCACGGGGGCTCCCTCGAAGTTGCCCCCCACCCTCCCCTCGTTGGCGCGGAATTCGTCGATGATCTGCCGGTTCCAGTCGGTCGTCACGTCGCATCCCCTCTCTGTGGCCGGTCCCCCGGTACTAGATTGCCGCCGATGACGGGGGGCAGGAAGCGGGTGGTGGTGTGGGGGACCGGCTTCGTGGGCCGGATGGTGATCCCCGAGATCGTCCGCCATCCCTCCTTCGAGCTCGTGGGTGTGGGGGTGAGCGCGCCGGCGAAGGTCGGTCGGGACGCCGGGGAGCTCTGCGGCATCGGTCCCGTGGGGGTGGCCGCCACCGACGACGTGGACGCCCTCGTCGCCCTGGCGCCCGACGCCCTCGTCCACTACGGGCCGACGGCGGCCCACGCCGCCGACAACATCGGGCTCATGAGCCGGTTCCTCGCCGCCGGCATCGACGTCTGCTCCACGGCCATGACCCCGTGGGTGTGGCCGGACATGGCGCTCAACCCGCCGGCGTGGATCGAGCCCGTCAGCGACGCCTGCGCGGCAGGCGGCGCCTCGTGCTTCACGACCGGCATCGACCCGGGATTCGCCAACGACCTGTT
>JAGWNV010000268.1 GCA_028872975.1 Acidobacteriota bacterium | reverse complement strand
CCCGCCCACTGGTCGTGCTCGACCGGATCACGGCGGCCCCGACGGACGTCGACGGCGCGCCGGCCCCGGCCGGGCCGTCGGGTGTCGACGCCCGGTTCCTCTCGGCGCTGCGGATCCCCCTCGTGCGCGTGGTGGCCCCCCTCGCCTTCGCCGTGGCCATGGGCCTCGGGGCCCTCTTCTCGCTCGGCATCCTCTTCGTCCGCGACGTGCTGCACGCCAGCAACACCGCCTTCAGCTTCCTCGTGGCCCTCTTCGGCATCGGCGCCGCCCTCGGGCTCCTGTGGCTCCGCGTCATCGGCGACCGCGGCATGGCCTTCGTGCGCGTCTGCATCGTGGGCCAGGGCACCGTCATCGCCCTCATGAGCCTGGCCCGGTCCATCTGGCTCACCTACGGCGGCGCCGTGCTCTTCGCCTTCTTCACCGCCGCCAGCCTGGCCACCGCCATGGGCGTGCTCCAGAGCGCCCTCGACGGCGAGAGCCGGGTCCAGGCCTTCGCCCTCTTCCACGTCCTCATCCGCGTCGGCCTCGGCCTGGCCGCCGTGGGCGCCGCGCTGGCGGCCGACCTGGTGGGGTCCGTCGACTGGCCCCTCGTCGGCCGGCTGCCGCCGGTCCGCCTCGTCCTCGGCTGCTCCGGCGCGGCGGTGGCCGTCGTGGCCGTGGTGCTGCGCGCCCGCTTCCTGGCCGGAGCCTCGCTGGCAACAGACGGAGCCGGTGACACCGGAGAACACCGCGGTGGGCTCGGGAACATGGTGGGACCGGCCCACTGAGCGAGCCGCCGCCCGTTAGGCTCGGATCGTGACGGGGCTGCATCCGGCTCGATCCGTCGGCGGCCCAGACGCCCTCGACCTGCGCACCTCCGACGGCCTGCGCCTCTGCGGACGCTGGCACCGCGCCGCCCACGGGGCGGTCGCCTCGGTGGTGGTCGTCCACGGCTTCTCGGCCACCCAGGACGACGCCGGCATCAAGGGCCTGGCCGCCGACCTCGCCGCCGCCGGCTACGACGTGCTCACCTACGACGCCCGGGGACACGGCGAGTCCGAGGGGTGGTGCGGGGTGGGCAGCACCGAGCACATCGACGTGGCCTGCGCCGTGACCGCGGCGACGGCCCGGGGCCTGCCGGTGGTGCTCGTCGGCGTCTCGATGGGCGGCGTGGCCGTCGCCTCCTACCTGGCCGGCGCCGGCCCCCACGAGCCGCCCGGTGTGGTGGGGGCGGTCCTCGTGAGCACCCCGGCCCGCTGGCGCATGCGGGTGTCACCGGTGGGCGTGCTCGCCGCCCTCCTCACCCGGACCCGGCCCGGCCGGTGGGTGGCCTCGCGGCAGCTGCGGGTCCGCATCGCCCCCGGCTGGCGCGTGGGCGAGCCCCTCGAGACGGCCGTGGCCCGCATCGAGGTGCCGCTCGCCGTCGTCCACGGCACCGGGGACCGGCTGCTCTCCTTCGAGCACGGGCGGCGCCTCCACGCCTCGGCGGCGGGCCCGAGCCGGCTCGAGCTCGTGGAGGGGATGGGACACGGCATCGACGGCCCGAGCCGCCACACCACCGTGGGGGCGGTGGCCTGGGTCCTCAGCTCGGCGGGGGCGTCTCCCACCACCACGCCAGGCCGATGACCCCCGGCCCGGTGTGGGCGACCATCACCGGGCCGAAGCTCCCGACGAGGGCCGTGGCCGGCTCGGCCTCGGCCCTGACCTTCTCGAGCAGGGCCCCGGCGTCCTCGTCGCGCAGGGCCGACAGGGCGGCCACGTGCAGGGCGGCGCCGTCCACCCGGGACCGGCGCCACTGGCCGAGGATCTGGTCGAGAGCCCCGTCGGAGCTGAACGAGGGCCGCAGCGGACGGATCTTGTCCCGCCGCAGCTCGAAGAGGGGCCGCACCCCGAGGTGCTCACCGGCCCGCGCCGCCCCCGCCGCCAGGCGCCCACCGCGCACGAGGTAGGTGAGCTCCTCGACGGCGGCGACGAGGCGCACCCGTTCGGCCACGAGCTGGGCGCGGGCCTCGACCTCCTGGAGCGAGGCCCCGGCCCCCGCCGCCCGGGCCGCGGCCAGGACGACGAGCCCCTCGGCGCCGGCGGCGGTGCCGGTGTCGACGACGGCGACCGGCAGGGTCTCCCCCAAGAGGGAGACGGCGGTCCGGGCCGACTGGAAGGTGCTCGACAGGCTGCTTCCGACCGTGAGCACCACGGCGGCCCGGGCACCCCCGGCCCGGAGCTGCTCGAGGGCCTCGACGAAGGCACCCGGTGGCGGGGCGCTCGTCTGGATCCCGTCGTCGAGGCGGGCGACGAGCTCGTCGAGGCCCATGTCCGCCTCGTGCACGGGCCGGCCGCCGACCTCGAGCTCCATGGGCACGGTCACGATGCCGTGCTCGGCGGCGAGGGCGGGGTCCAGAGCGGCGGCACTGTCGGCCACCACGGCGACGGGCTGCTCCATGCCCGATCGAGGTTACCGGCGCCCTGCGGTCGCCCTGGTCGGCGACAAGTCCCTGACGCCCGAGTCAGGCCTCGGCGTCGGTGGGGTCGCGGTCGAACAGCAGCCGGGACCGCAGCGCCCGCGCCCGGGCCGCCCCGGTGGGCAACGGGCCGTTGCCGGCGAGGCGCTTGCCCACCATGGGGAGCGCCAGCGAGGCGGCGAGCACGAGCCCGGGCAGTCCCCGCCGCCGCCACAGCACCGGGAACAGCGCGCCGATGCCGAGGAGCGAGACGAGAGCGGTCTGGTGCAGGAGCCGGCCCGCACCCATGGCGGCGCCGAGGACGACGGTCCCCTCCGGCGCGCAGGCGAGGGTGGCGCCGAGGGCCGGGGACAGGCCACGGCCGCCGGCCCCGCCGAGGAGCGGTGACCAGTTGTGCCCGGCCACCGCCGCGCCGGCCGACAGGGCGGCGAGGACGGGACGGCGCCGGGGGCCGGCCAGGAGCGGCGCCAGGGCGCCCTTGGCGACGTCCAGGCTCCCGGCCAGGGCCAGGGGGCCGAACCCGGCCACCTCGTAGAGGCCGGTGCCCGAGACCGTGCCGGAACCCTCCCGGCGGAGGTCCACCCCGGCCACGAGCCGCGCCGCCAGGCCCGAGAAGGGGACGGCGCCGGCGGCGAAGCCGGTGGCGATCACGGCCCAGGCGGGCCGTGGGGCGTCAGCCGACGAGGTCGTCGCCGGCGAGGACGTCGCCGGCGAGGACGATCGGCTCGGCGACCGGGAAGGGCACCAGGTGGAGGGCACCCGTGAAGCGTACGGCGATGCCGTGCTCCCGCATGACCCGGACGAACCAGATGACCGACAGGAGGACACCGCCGCCGATGAGGACGGTGCTCACCACGGTCCGCTCCACGACGAAGGCCCGCAGGGACGTCCGGAGCAGGAGGAGGAGGACGAACCCGGCCTGGGTGGTGAGCACCACCGCCCACAGGAGGGAGATCCGCAGGAAGAACCGCCGCAGGAACTCGTGCTTCATGAGCTCGGGGTCGAGCGGGCAGAAGTCGTGGGCCAGGCGCTCGACGAGGGGCTTGCCGGCGATGGCGGTGACGAGGAAGAGCGCGGCGACGAGCAGGGTGCCCGCCGTCGGCTGGATGAAGTAGAGGAAGGCGCTGCCGGTGGCGAAGGCGACGACGGTGCGCATGGACACGAGGACGAGTCCGAGCAGGAGCATCCCCGGCACGCGCTGGCGCCGCAC
>JAGWNV010000010.1 GCA_028872975.1 Acidobacteriota bacterium | reverse complement strand
GGGCGGCTCTTCGGTTCGGTCACCGCCCAGGACCTCGCCGAGGCCGTCGAGGCCCAGACCGGCGCCGTCGTGGACCGCCGCCGGATCCGCCTCGAGGAGCCGATCAAGTCCGTGGGCACCCACGTCGTCCCCGTCCATCTCCATGCCGACGTGGAGACGGAGGTGACGGTGGAGGTCGTCGCCGCCGGCTGACGCGCCGTCCGCCGGGGGCCACCTACGAGGCGCGCCGCACCGGCGGGTGCAGGAGTGTCACACCCCCGTGGCACGGTCTGGGCCATGTCGCGCGCCGCGTCCCAGGTCCGGAGGTTTTCCCCAGTCGCTGCGCACGCGTCCACGGCCCGTCCACAGGTCTCTCCCCCGGGAAATCCCCAGCTTCCGCGCCTCGTTATCCCGAGGGCGGCTGGGCGAAGGTAGTCGGGCCATGGCTCGAGCACTGCAGGACCCGCGACTGCGTCCCGTCAACTCCGGCGCGGGCCGGGTCCCCCCGCACGACCTCGACGCCGAGGAGTCGCTCCTGGGCGCCATGCTCCTGTCGCGCGACGCCATCGCCGCGGCCCTGGAGTGCTGCAGCTCGGCCGACTTCTACAAGCCGGCCCACGGTCACATCTTCGGCGCCGTCACCGCCCTCTACACCCGCGGCGAGCCGGCCGACCCGGTGACGGTGGCCGACGAGCTGCGCCGCAGCGGGCTCCTCGAGTCGGTGGGCGACCCGTCGGTGCTCATCTCGCTGCAGGTCAACACGCCCTCCACGGCCAACGCCTCGCACTATGCCCGGATCGTCGAGGAGCACGCCCTGCTGCGGGGGCTCGTGACCGTGGCCGGCGAGATCGCCGAGCTCGGCTACAGCGTCCCCGAGGACGTCACCGAGGTCATCGACCGGGCCGAGTCGATGGTCTTCGAGGTGGCCCAGCGCCGGGTCGTCGACACCATGTCGTCGCTCCGGGACCTGCTGGCCCAGAGCCTCGACCATCTCGAGCACCTCTACGCCCGCGGCGACACCATCACCGGCGTCCCCACCGGCTACACGGACCTCGACGAGCGGCTGGCGGGGCTGCAGAAGTCGAACCTCGTCGTCGTCGGGGCCCGGCCGGCCATGGGCAAGGCGCTGGCCCTCGACACGCCCGTCCCCACCCCGGCGGGCTGGACGACGATGGGCGAGCTCGAGGTGGGCGCCGAGGTCTTCGACGAGGAGGGCCGGCGCAGCGGGGTCACCTACTGCTCGCCGCTGTTCGTCGGCCACCGCTGCTACCGGGTGGCCTTCGACGACGGCACCGAGATCGTGGCCGACGCCGGCCACCGGTGGCTCGCCTACGACCTGCCGGCCTGGCAGGCCCGCCGGGCGGCGGCGGCGGCGGCGTCGACGGCGGACGGCCCCGGCCCGGGGACGCCGTCACCCCGGTCCTGGCAGGGCCAGCCCCGGGTCGTCACGACCGAGGAGATGGTGGCGGCCGGGGTCCGGACCGGTGCGGGCCGGCCCAACTGGTACCTGCCGGTGGCCGAGCCGCTCACCGGCCCCGAGGCCGAGCTCCCCGTCGAGCCCTACCGCCTGGGCCGCCACCTGGCCGAGGCCGTCCTCGCCGACCAGCCGGCCCGGTTGCCCGACAGGTACCTCCGGGCCGCCTTCAAGGCCCGCCTCGACACCCTGGCCGGCTTCCTCGACACCTTCGCCCCGGCCGACCTCGGCGCCGTCCGCCGGGACGGGGCGCGGACCGAGTTGTGGCTGGCCGACCGGTTCGTCATGGTCCAGCTCCGGGAGCTGCTGTGCACCTTGGGCCTGGCCCCCTCGGCGCTGGAGCGGCGCAGCGTGCGGTCGGCCGGGCGGGCCCGGGCCACGCAGTGGGTCGTGCGCTGGTCGAGCACCGACGGCTCCCAGTCGCCCGGGGTTCCCGGCCGTGCCGCCGTGGCGGGGGCCCTGGCCCGCTACGGGCGCCACCGCCGGCACGCCGTGGTGGCGGTGGAGGAGGTCCCGAGCGTGCCGGTGCGGTGCATCGCCGTCGACTCCCCGTCGCGGCTGTTCCTGGCCGGCCCCTCCATGGTGCCGACCCACAACACGAGCTTCGCCCTCGGCATCGTGGCCAACGCCGCCGTGCACGGCCGGGTGCCGGTGCTCCTCTTCTCCCTGGAGATGAGCCACCTCGAGCTGACCCAGCGGCTGCTCTGCTCGGAGGCCCGGGTCGACGCCACTCGGATGCGCAACGGCCGGCTCCTCGAATCCGACTGGCCGAAGATCTCCGACGCCATCGGCCGGCTCGGCGATGCGCCCATCTACATCGACGACAACCCCAACGTCACCGTCATGGACATCCGGGCCAAGGCCAGGCGGCTCAAGGCACGCGAGGGTCTCGGCCTCGTGGTGGTCGACTACCTCCAGCTCATGAGCGGCCACCAGCGGAGCCGGGCCGAGAACCGCCAGGTCGAGGTGTCCGAGATCAGCCGCGGCCTCAAGGTCCTCGCCCGCGAGCTGGACATCCCGGTGGTGGCCCTTTCGCAGCTGTCCCGGAACCTCGAGATGCGCCAGGACAAGCGTCCGGTGCTGGCCGATTTGAGGGAGAGCGGGTGTCTCACGGCGGACACCCGGATCATGCGGTCCGACAACGGGGCGGAGGTGACCATGGGGGAGCTCCTCGAGTCGGGCGAGCGGGACATCCCCGTGTGGTCGATCGACGAGCACCTCCGGGTGGTGCCGGCGACGATGACCCACGTCTTCGCAAGCGGCGTCAAGCGGACATACGAGCTCCGTCTGGCGTCCGGGCGCCGAGTGCGAGGCAGCGGGAATCACCCGTTCAGGACCCCCGAGGGCTGGCGTCGACTCGATGCGCTCGTCGCAGGAGACTGGCTGGCGGTCGTCGACGAATGCGCGCCCGGTGACGAGTCAGGGGCGAAGGTCCTCTGGGACGACTTCGTCGCCATCGAGGACCGAGGCGAGCAGGCCGTGTTCGATGCAACGGTTCTCGGTCACCACAACTTCATTGCCAACGGGATCGTGGCCCACAACTCGATCGAGCAGGACAGTGACGTCGTGATGTTCATCTACCGCGACGAGATCTACAACCCGGACTCGTCCGACCGGGGGACCGCCGAGATCATCATCGCCAAGCACCGCAACGGTCCCACCGGCGTGACCCAGCTCGCCTTCATGGACCACCACACGCGCTTCGCCAACATGGCCCGCGTCTGAGGAAAGGGGCCGCCATGACGACGAGAGAGCTGCTGGCCGACCTGACCCTCGGACGCCTCCCGCGTCCTCAGAGGTTCCGGCGGACTCCCGCCTCGCGTTCGAGCCGGTCGATCCGGGCCTGGGGTCAGGAGCGGGAGTCGGCCCAGCGGGCGACGAGCTCCGCCTCGTCGGCCATGTGTTGGCGGAGTCCGAGGAGGATGCCGCGCTCGGCGGCGGCGGCGACGACCGGCACGCGCACCCGCAGCTCACCCTCGACGAGCTGCGCGGAGGTGTCCCCGCGGTCCACGTACTCGTAGGTGCCGGCGCACTCGCGCCGGTCGGCGTAGTTGTCGGGGAGCATCCGGAACTCGGCCCGGTGTTCCTCGACGAACATCTCCGACTCGATGACCCAGCTGAGCTTGGCCGGGTCGAGGATGGCCCGGGCGGGGCGGGCGAGGTGGCCGGTGAACCGGTAGCGGACGGCCAGCTGCACGGCGCCCCCGACCTCCTCCCGGCGGAGGATCTCCGGTGTCCCGATGTTGTCCATCGCCCCCATGGAGGCGTAGAAGTCGGGGTCGACGAGGGCCCGCACGGCGACGTCACGCGGCACGGCGAGCGGCTGGTCCACTCGGAAGTGCATCTGCCGCAGCGTACGGCCCGCCGGTCCCGCCCCGTGCCGGAGGCCCTCAGGAGGCGAGCTCGGCGTCCTGCTCTTCGACGTCGGCGACGGCCGGCGCTGCCGTTGCCGGCGGAGCGGCCGCTTCCGGCGCCGGTCCCGACCCGTCGAGGGCGGCGAGCGGGAGGGTGACCCAGAACGTGGCCCCGCCTGCCGGGTTGGACCGGACGCCCGCCGACCCGCCGTGCGCCCGGGTGATGGCGGCCACGATGGCGAGGCCGAGGCCCATGCCGCCGGTGGCCCGGGCCCGGGAGTCGTCGGCCCGGTGGAAGGGCTCGAAGATCCGGGCCTCGTCCTCCGGGGCCACGCCCGGCCCCCGGTCCTCGACCTCGAGGAGCGCGCTCGTGGCGTCGGTGCCCAGGCGGACGTCGACCGGGGTCCCCGGCGGCGTGTGCCGGGAGGCGTTGGCGAGGAGGTTGTCGACCACCTGCCGGAGCCGGCTGGCGTCGCCCTCGACGGCGACCGGGTGGTGATGGGAGTAGGAGATGGCCCGCTCCGGCGCCGACACCCTGGCCGACGCCACGGCCGCCTCGACCACGTCGCCGAGCTCGACACGGGCCCGCTCGAGGGGCCGTTCCTGGTCCAGCCGGGCCAGGAGGAGCAAGTCGTTCACCAGCTCGCTCATCCGGTCGGCTTCGTTGCGGATGTGGCGCATGGACGTGGCCAGGTCCTCGGGGCGGTCCCGGGCCCCCCGGTCGAACATCTCGGCGTAGCCCCGGATGGAGGTGAGCGGCGTCCGCAATTCGTGGGAGGCGTCGGCCAGGAACCGCCGCAACCGCTCCTCGGAGGCGGCCCGGGCGGCGAAGGCCTGTTCGATGTTGGCGAGCATGGTGTTGAGGGCGACCCCGAGGCGGCCCACCTCGGTCCCCCCGCCGGCGTCGGGGACCCGCTGGGCCAGGTCGCCCTGGGCGATGGCCCCGGCGGTCTCGGTCATGTCGTCGAGGGGCCGCAGGCCCCGGCGGACGATCCACCAGGAGAGGGCTCCGAGGAGGAGGAGGACCCCGGCCGTCACCAGGGTCTCGATCCACACCAGGTGACCGAGGGTGCTCGAGATGTCGGTGGTGGGGAGGGCCACCACGAGGGTCCCCGAGGCCTGGCCGTTGATCTCGACCGCCTGGGCGAGGACCCGGTAGTGGGTGCCGCTCGCCGCCGACGCCGACAGATAGGCGGGGGGTGGATTGGAGGAGGCCGGCGAGCCGTTGGACCCGGGCAGCCCCCCGGGCAGCGCCGGCGCCGGGGCGCTCTGGGCCTCCCCGAGGGGGAGGCTCAGCACCACGCCGCCGTTGGCGTCGAGCAGCTCGAAGTAGGTGCCCACCGGGAGGCTCGTCCCGGGCGGGAACCGGAGGTTGCACCCGCCCGCCCCCTCGCCGAAGGACAGGCACTGGCTGAGCGCCCGCTGGGCGGTGGGCGCCGAGCTCGCCAGCTGCTGGTCGGTGCGGCCGTAGAGGAAGGAGCCGAGCTGGTTGTAGGTCACCACGTCGGCCACCACCAGGCCGGCGGCCACGATGCCCACGAGCACCAGCAGCAGCCGGAGGCGCAGCGTCATGCCGGCGCGGGCTGCCGGGGGGCTCGGAGGCTGTAGCCGACCCCCCGGACGGTGTGGATGAGCCGGGGGCCGAGGCTGTCGATCTTCTTGCGGAGATAGCTGATGTAGATCTCCACCACGTTGGCGTTGCCGTCGAAGTCGTACTGCCAGACCCGGTCGAGGATCTGCGACTTGGACACGACCTTCCCGGCATTGACCATGAGGTAGTGGAGGAGCTTGAACTCCGTGGGGGTGAGCTCGATGGCGTGGGGCCCGCGGTAGACCTCGTGGCTCTCCTCGTCGAGCTCGAGGTCGGCGACGGCGAGGCGCGGGTTGTGGGAGTCGCCGTGGACCCGCCGGAGGATGGCCCGGACCCGGACGATGAGCTCCTCCACGCTGAAGGGCTTGGTCATGTAGTCGTCCCCGCCCAGGGTGAAGCCCCGGAGCTTGTCGTCGAGGGTGTCCCGGGCGGTGAGGAACAGCACGGGCACCCGCCCGCCGATGCCGTCACGGGTCATCCGCTCGAGGACCTCGAAGCCGCTCAGGTCGGGCAGCATGACGTCGAGGACGACGAGTTGGGGCCGGAACCGGGTGATGGCTTCGAGGGCGGGCCGCCCGGCGTCGGCCACCTCGACCTCCAGGCCCTCGTAGCGCAGGGCCATGGACACCAATTCGGTGATGCTGCGCTCGTCGTCGACGACGAGCACCCGTGCCGGGCTCGACGTGCTTGTCGCTGTCGTCATGGGGAGCCTCCTGGCCCCATGCTCGCCGCCGAGACTGTGAGTCTGCTGTGAGAAGGCTTTGGGTGTTCCCGGGTGCTCCCGATGGGCCGGAGCGCCTGGACCCGGGTCGGACCCGCAGGGGCCGGTCGGCCGGGGGCGTCGGCCCCGGTCACCGGCCCGGGGGATCAGGCGGCGCCCGCCAGCGCCCGCTCGGGGTCGTCCTCGGTGCGGCGGTCGGCCGAGAGGGGAGTGGCGGTGGCGACCACCGCATAGGCCCCCAGGGTCTCGTCGATCAGCCGCACGATCTCGTCACAGCGCTCGCCCAGCGTCATGGCCGTCTCCCATCTCGTCCCCCGACATCATCGGGACGGCACGGCCCGGAGATAAGGGCCGCATGGTCACTTCTCCGCAGGACCTTGGACATCGCCCGGCATCTACCCGCCTCAGTGAGAAAAGCACCCTGAGCCGCCACGAGCGGTGGTCTTCGGGGTGACGGGGCGGGCGTACGTTGCCTGAGTGACCGACCTCGACCGCCGCGACGGGGCGCCCGGGGTCCCTGGGGCGGCTGGGGCAGCTGGGGACGCGGCGAGCCCCGGCACCCCGTGGCAGGAGGCGGTCTCGCTGGACGACGTCCGGGCCGCCGCCGAGCGCCTGGCGTCGGTGGGCGTGGTGACGCCCCTCCAACGCAGCGACCGGCTGTCGGCGGCGACCGGCGCCGAGGTGTTCCTGAAGCGCGAGGACCTCCAGGCGGTGCGGTCCTACAAGATCCGGGGCGCCTACAACTTCATCGCCAGCCTCGACCGTGACGCCCTGCGGCCCGGCGTGGTGTGCGCCAGCGCCGGCAACCACGCCCAGGGCGTCGCCTGGAGCTGCCGGCACCTCGGGGTCGCCGGGGCGGTGTTCCTCCCGCGCCGCACCCCCCGCCAGAAGGTGTCTCGCATCCGCGCCCTCGCCGGTGATCTCGTCGACGTCCGCTTCGCCGGCGACAGCTTCGACGACGCCTACGCGGCCGCCATCGAGTACTCGGAGCGGACCGGCGCCGTGGTGGTCCCCACCTTCGACCATCCCCTCACGGTCGCCGGTCAGGGGACGATCGCCCTCGAGCTCGTCGACCAGCTCGGCGGCGCGCCCGACGCCGTCGTCGTCCCCATCGGCGGTGGCGGTCTCGTGGCCGGCATCGCCGTCGCCCTCCACGGCCTCGGCGCCCCCACCGAGGTGATCGGGGCCCAGCCGGCCGGAGCCCCGGCCATGCTCCGGTCCCTCGAGGCCGGCCATCCCGTGCTGATCGACATCGCCGACGACTTCGTCGACGGGGCCGTGGTCCGCACCCCCGGGGCCCTCACCTTCGGGATCGTCCGGGACCTCGTGGCCCGCATCGAGACCGTCGACGAGGGCCGGGTCTGCGTCGAGCAGCTGGCGCTCTACCAGGACGACGGCATCGTGGCCGAGCCGGCCGGGGCGCTGGCGCTGGCCGCCCTCGACGGCCTGGCCGACCGGCTCTCGGGGCGCCGGGTGGTGTGCATCTTGAGCGGGGGCAACAACGACGTGGCCCGCTACGACGAGATCATCGAGCGGAGCCTCGTCTACCAGGGCCTCAAGCACTACTTCATCGTGGCCTTCCCCCAGCAGCCCGGGGCGCTCCGGCGGTTCCTCGACGACTGCCTGGGGCCCTCCGACGACGTCGTGCTGTTCGAGTACATGAAGAAGAACGACCGGGAGTTCGGCCCCGCTCTGGTGGGCGTCGAGCTGGCCGCACGCGAGGACCTCGAACCACTGCTCGACCGGATCGCGCTGTCGGGGCTCGACGTCCAGCGGGTTCCCCCCGACAGCCCGGTCTTCCACCTCCTCGTCTGACCGCCGCCACCGGCAGCCGCCGTCAGGTCGCCGAGGGGGCCATGGCCTTGTGGACGGTGATGGCCGGCATCTCCTCCTTGGCCGGCGCCGGGTCCTCGAGCAGCCGGAGGGCCTCGGCCCGGTCGGCCTCGTCGAGGACACGGGTCGAGCAGCAGAACTCGACGAGGATCCCGCTGGGGTCCGAGGCGTAGATCGACCGGCACCAGCCGTGGTCGAGCTCGACGACGTCGATGCCTTGTTGCTGCCACCGGCGGGTGCAGTCGGCGAGCGCCTCGAGGTCGGGGGCGTCGAAGGCGACGTGGTTCACCCACTCCGGCAGTCCCAGGCCCGTGGAGATGGCCGTGGCGTAGTCCTCCCCGACGGCCTCGTCGTGGAGCTCCCAGACGGCGAAGAGCCCGCCGCCACCGGTGTCGTAGAAGACGTGCTTGGCCCAGCCGCCCTCGGGCGATCCCGTCGGCGCCACCACCACCTTCACGAGCTCGAAGCCCATGGCCTCCGAGTAGAACCGGTGGGTGGCGCGCAGGTCCCGGGTGGCGAGGGCGACGTGGTGGAAGGCCATGGACGACAGCGTATTGAGCCCGCCGCCGGACCGCCGGACCGCCGGACCGCCGGGCAGGCCGTGGCGCTCGGCCCTCGGTGCTCAGCGCTCGGCGTCGCTCCGGCGCCAGTCGGCGCTGAGCTCGTCCACGCGGGCCACGAGCTCGGCGTCGAGGGGGCGCTCGACGGCCGCCAGGGCGTCGTCGAGCTGCTCGGGCCGACTGGCGCCGACGATGGGCGCCGTCACCGCCGGCTGGGCGAGCACCCAGCCGATGGCCAGCTGGGCCAGGGAGATCCCCGCCTCCTGGGCCAGCGGCCGCAGGGCGTCGACGGTGTCGAACTCCCGGTCGTGCCAGTAGCGGTCCCGGTACATCGACCCGGCGTTGCCCAGGGTGAACCGGCCGTCGGGGGCCTCCTCGTGGCGCCGGTGCTTGCCGGTGAGGAGCCCGCCGGCGAGGGGGTTGTAGGGGATGACGCCGATGCCCGCCTCCCGGCACAGGGGGAACAGGTCCCGCTCGAAGGCCCGGAACAGGATGTTGTAGCGGGGCTGCACCGAGACGACGGGCGCCGTGCGGAGAAGCTCGGCCTTGCCGACGGCGAGGGCGAGGCGCCAGGCGTGCCAATTGGAGACCCCGACGTAGCGGGCCTTGCCGGCGCGCACCACGTCGTCGAGGGCCCGGAGCGTCTCCTCCAAGGGGGTGCTGCGGTCGTCGAAGTGGAGCTGGTACAGGTCCACGTAGTCGGTCCCGAGACGCCGGAGGGAGTCGTCGATGGCGTCGAGGACGTGCTTGCGGGACATGCCGCCGTCCCAGTGACGGGGGCCGACGGGCATGAAGCACTTGGTGGCGATCACCACGTCCCGGCGCCGGGCCCCGAGGAACCGGCCGATGATCTCCTCGGTCCGGCCCACCGTGGAGAGATCCCCGCCCAGGGGATAGGCGTCGGCGGTGTCGAGGAAGGTGATGCCCCCGTCGAGGGCCCTCTCGAGGATGGCCCGTGACCGGGGCTCGTCGCACTGGAGGCCGAAGGTCATGGTGCCCAGGCACAGCCGGGACACCGGCAGGCCGCTGCGGCCGAGCCGGACGTGTTCCATCGGCCCGAGGCTAGGGCCGGGGCGTCATGTCCAGATCGGGCGGCGGCTGGTCGGGGATGCGCCAGCGGAGGTAGGACTTGTCGTAGAGGTCGTGATAGGCGTTGGCGGCGTCCACCATGGCCGCGAAGGCGGTCTCGAAGCCCTCCCAGTCCTCCGACTCGATGCACTTGCGGAGGGCGGCCACCTCCTCGTTCACGAACTTGTCCATGTTCTCCTGGTACTTCGGGCGCAGGAAGGCACCCTTCTCCATGAGGTTCACGGCCTCTTTGAGCTGGAAGCGGGCCAGAGCCTGGTTCCGCGCCTTGCCGGCGTAGTAGCACTTCCAGATCCGCCCGCCCACGAGCGGCATGATCTCGGCCATCCCCGGCATGAGGTGCCCGAGCTCGCTCAACTCGAAGGTGCCCTTGCCGGTGTCGATCGTGTGGTCGTGGCCCGGTGCGTCTGACATGGCCGTCAGTCTTACCACAGGGGTCCTGCGGCGCCCGGGGCCGAAGAGGTGGCTCCGGCGGTCTGTCGTTACCATGGCCCGGTGACCCTCGATTCCGCTCCCGACCAGGTCTCCGGCGCCCGTCGGGACCGCCCGGCCGAGTCGGTCCCCGCCGCCTCCGGCCGCCACCGCCAGAGCCTGCCCTCGGCGTGGGCCGAGGTGCTGCGGACGACGAACCCGCCGACGGGCCGCCCCCTCGACCCCGTCTCCCGGTGGCTCGTCCTCACCCGGGCGGCGGTGCTGCCCATGACCGTCGTCGCCGGCGCCGTGGCCACCCTCCTGGCCGTGCACCGGCCAACGTTTCGGCCCGGGCTCCTCGTCCTCGCCTTCGTCGGCATCGTCCTCGCCCACGTGTCGAACAACCTCATGAACGACCTGTTCGACGTGGAGGTGGGCAACGACACCGCCTCCTACCCCCGGGCCCTCTACGCCCCCCACCCGGTGCTGTCGGGGATGATCAGCCGGGGCGGCCTGGCCCGCGCCGCGCTCCTCGTGAACGTGGTCGACCTCGCCATCCTCGTCACCCTGGCCGCCTTCCGGGGGTGGCCGGTGGTGGCCTTCGCCCTGGGCGGCTTCGTGCTGAGCGTCGCCTACACGGCGCCGCCGCTGCGGCTCAAGAAGCGCGGCCTCGGCGAGCCCGACGTCTTCGTGGTGTGGGGGCCGCTCATGGTGTGCGGCACCTACTACGCCGCGGTCGGGCACCTGCCCTGGCAGATCTGGGTGGCCTCGGTGCCCTACGGCCTGCTCTGCACGGCGGTGCTCATGGGCAAGCACATCGACAAGGCGCCCTTCGACGAGCCCCTCGGTGTCCGTACCCTGCCCGTCCTCCTCGGCGAGCGCAGGGCCCGGATGGCGACCCAGGCCATGATGGCCGCCTTCTACCTGGTGGTGGCCGGCTGCGTCGGCGTGGGCGCCCTGCCCTGGCCGGCACTGCTCTCCTTCCTGGCCGTCTTCAAGCTCGTCCCGGTCTGGAAGGCCTTCGGCCAGCCCAAGCCGGCCGCCCCGCCCGAGGGGTTCCCGGTGTGGCCCCTGTGGTTCGCCGCCGCCGCCTTCGTCCACACCCGCCGGGCCGGGTCCCTCCTCGTCCTCGGCCTCGTGGCCGCGGCGGCGGCCGGGATCCACTGACCGGGCCCTGACCAGGGCGGCCGCCCAGCGCGGTCGTCAACCCCCATTTCGCGCTCGTTGTCGAAATTCTGGGCGGCGACACCCACGATTTCCACAACACATCCACAACACCGCAGGTAGCGGTTGTGGCAATACAGAGCGTGACAATACTCTGAGGCCCCTGAGGCGGAAGGGGCTCGAGCGATGGTTGCCGCGAGCGGGGTCGAGCTGAGGTCGAAGGGCGCCCCGGCGCGCCGCCACGACCCCTCGCCTGGCGACGGCCGGCGGAGGGGTCCCCGGTGAACCTCCCCACCAGGGTCAAGGCGGTCGTCGCCCTCGTCGCCGCCCTGGGACTGGCCGGGGTGCTCGTCTCGGCCCGCGCCGTCGCCCACTGGTCGCCCGACGGCACGTCTATGGCCACGGCCGTCGTCCTCACCGTGCTCTGGACGGCGGTCTGGGTCTGGCCCCTCGTCGTCCACCGCGGCCAGCAGTCGGTGTCGGTCTCGCTCGACGACGGGTTCTTCGTGGCCCTGTTCCTGCTCGTCCCCTCCCACGTCGTCGTCCTCTGCGCCGCCGCCGCTCTCCTCGGGGCCCTCCTCATCCGGCGGGTGGCGCTGCCCAAGCTCGCCTTCAACTGGGGCAACCTCGTCGTCTCGACCTGGGTGGCCACCGGGGTCGGGAACCTCGTGGCCCACCAGCAGGGGACGATCGAGCCCCGGAACCTCCTGGCCGCCGTGGCCGGGGTGGGCGTCTTCTGGCTCCTGAACGCCGGCATCCTCGCCGTGCTCACCCTGGCGCTCGGGGCCAACCTCCGCACCGCCCTCTACGACGGCCAGGACATCGCCCTCATGGCCACCGGCGCCTGCCTGGCCCTGGCCATCCCCACCGCCCTCGTCATCTCCGCCTATCCCTGGGCCCTCGCCCTCGCCGTCCTCCCCCTCGTCGTCCTGCGGCGGGTGGTGGCCGGCCACTTCGAGGCCCGCCGGGACCGCAGCAGGCTGCTGGGGCTGTTCCACTCGACGCTCGAGATCAACCGGTCCATGGGCACCGAGGAGACCACCGACGCCATCCTCACCTCGGCGCGCGACCTCCTGCGCTGCACCGACGCCAGCCTCCTGTCGCGCGAGGCGGCGGGCGGGGACCTCCAGGCCCCCCTCGTCATCTCCGACTCGGCCATGGTCCTCGGCGTCCAGGGCCGGAGCCAGAGCGAGCCCTTCGACCGCGCCGACCAGGCCCTCCTCGACGCCCTGGCGGCGGTGGGGGCCACCGCCCTCACCAACGCCGCCCTCTACCAGGAGGGCCGGATCCAGCGCGAGCGGCTGTCGGCCATCACCTCGAGCCTCGGCGAGGGAGTCTGCGCCGTGGACCGCTCCGGCCAGGTGACCTTCATGAACCCCGCCGCCGTCCGGATGCTCGGATGGGAGGAGACGCCGGAGCTTCGGGACCACGAGCTCGAGGCCGGCCTCGACTTCGGGGTCCGGGCGCCCTCGTTCATCCTGGCACCGGCGCAGCGGGCCATGGCCAAGTGCGACACCATCACCAACTACGACACCCGGTTCACCCGCGCCGAAGGGGAGTCGTTCCACGTCACCTTCACGGTCTCTCCCATCCTCGACGGCGACGACGCCACCGGCGCCGTGCTCGTCTTCCGGGACATCACCGAGCGCAAGCAGTTCGAGGAGCAGCTGGCCAAGCACGCCTTCCACGACGCCCTGACCGGCCTGCCCAACCGCCGGCTCTTCCTCGACCACCTCGACCACGCCCTGCGCCGGTCCCAGCGCAGCGACGAGCAGCACGCCGTGCTCTTCGCCGACGTGGACCGGTTCAAGATCATCAACGACAGCCTCGGCCACCACTCCGGCGACCAGCTCCTCATCGCCATCGCCAACCGGCTCAAGACGGCGGTGCGGCCCGGGGACATGCTGGCCCGGTTCGGCGGGGACGAGTTCACCCTGCTCCTCGAGGGCGTGACCACCCCCGAGGACTCGATCGCCTGCGCCCAGCGCATCCTGGACCGGATGCACGACCCCATCGTCCTCCCCGACGGCCACGAGGTCGTCGCCACCGTGAGCATCGGCATCGCCCTCACGAGCGCCGACAAGAGCCGCGACGACGTGCTCCACGACGCCGACGTCGCCATGTACCAGGCCAAGGCCAAGGGCCGGGGCGGGAACTTCGAGGTCTTCGACGTCGACGCCATGGGCGTGCGCTCCGCCGAGCGCATCGACCTCGAGGCCGGGCTCCGCAAGGGCCTCGAGCGCGACGAGCTCGTCGTCCACTACCAGCCGGTCGTCTCCGTGGCCGACGGCCTGGTGGTGGGGGCCGAGGCCCTCGTCCGCTGGGCCCATCCCACCCGCGGGCTCCTCGCCCCCGGGCACTTCATCGGGCTCGCCGAGGACACCGGGCTCATCCTCCCCCTGGGGCGGCTCGTGCTCGAGAAGGCCTGCGTGCAGGCCCGGGAGTGGCGGGAGCGCTTCGGCGTGGCCCTCTCGGTCGCGGTCAACCTGTCGGCCCGCCAGTTCCAGCAGAACGGCCTGGTCGAGGAGGTCGAGGACATCCTGACCCGCAGCGGGGTCGAGCCCAACCAGATCAGCCTGGAGATCACCGAGGGCCTGGCCATGGAGGACGCCGAGCGGACCTCCCAGGTGCTGGCCAGGCTGAAGGCCCTGGGCGTGCGGGTGTCCATCGACGACTTCGGCACCGGCTACTCGGCGCTCGGCTACCTGGCCAGCTTCCCCGTCGACGTCGTGAAGATCGACCGGAGCTTCGTCGAGCGGGTCGAGGTCGACCCGGTCAAGTCCGCCATCGTCTCCGCCGTCGTCACCCTCTCCCAGGCCATCGGCAGCACGGCCGTGGTCGAGGGCGTCGAGACCAAGGAGCAGCTCGACCACCTGAAGTCGATCGGCTGCACCATGGTCCAGGGCTACTACTTCGCCAAGCCCATGGCCCCCGAGGTGATGACGGCGATGCTCGCCTCCTCCATGCGCCTCCAGGGCGGGGCGCCGGCCGAGGCGCCCAAGGCGCCCCGCAGCCGCAAGACGGCCAAGGCCGGACGCCGGGTCGCCTGACGGCCCCTGTTGGCGCCGTGCTCCGCCAACGCTGGGAGGCGGTCTCCTTCCTCCACTGGCGGTTCCGCCCGCCCGAGGTGGCGAGGCTCCTCCCGGACTGGGTGACGCTGGAGGAGATCGACGGGAGCGCCTGGGTGGGGATGGTCCCCTTCGTGGCCGCCGGTACCCGCCTCGGGTGGCTCCCCCCGGCACTGTCGCTCCCGTCGTTCCCCGAGACGAACCTCCGGACCTACGTCCGCACCGCCTCGGGGCAGCGGGCGGTGTGGTTCTTCTCCCTCGAGGCGGCCAGCACCGCCGTGGTGGCGGCGGCCCGCGCCGCCCTCGGCGTCCCCTACCGGCGGGCGGTCATGACGGCCCGGACCTCCGACGGCCGCTGCCGGTACGCGAGCCGCCGCCGGGGAGCCGGCGCCGGGCACCGTATCGAGGTCCGGCCCGGACCGCCGGTGGAGACCGCCGATGTCAGCGAGAAGGACCACCTGCTCACCGGGCGCTGGCGGGCGGTCGTCCCCCGTGGGCGGGGCAGGCTCGTGGTGCCTGTCCGCCACCGGCCCTGGCCCCTGCACCGCGCCGAGGTGGTGGAGCTCGAGGAGGACCTGCTGGCGTCCACCGGGCTGCCCCGGCCGTCGGCGCCGCCCGAGGTGCTCTGGAGCCCGGGCGTCGACGCCGTGCTCGGGCTGCCGCGCCGGGGCTGAGGCCGGCTCAGCGCCGGCCGCCGCCGCGCTCGTAGCCGGCGACGTAGCCGGGCACGGGCCCCTCGACGCCCTCGTCGGCCACCGGGGCGCCAGGGGTGAGCCGGAGCGGCAGCTCTCCCGCCCACACGCCGAGGGCGAGGTCCTCGGCCTCGTCGACCGGCCCCCCGGCGCGGACTTTGGCCGATCCCTCGTCGACGGGGAAGGCGAGGACCAAGGTGGCGGTGAGCTCGGCCTCGTTCGGCGGCCGGGCGTCGCCGCTCCGGCCCGGGGCCATGTGGTCGACGATTTCGAGGAGGGCCCGGCGCTTCTCCTCGGGGTCGGTGACCTTGCGGGCGGCGCCGAAGAGGACGACGGAGCGGTAGTTCATGGAGTGGTGCTTCGCCGATCGGGCCAGCACGATCCCGTCGAGGAGGGTCACCGTGACACAGGCCGCCGCCCCCGCCGCCAGGGTTCGGAGCATCTGGTTGCCGACGGCGCCGTGGAGGTACAGCTCGTCGCCCACGCGGGCGTAGGCGGTGGGGAGCACCACCGGCGAGCCCCCGTCGGCGAAGCCGACGTGGCAGAGGAGCCCCTCGTCGAGGATGGCGTCGACGAGGGCCCGGTCGTGGCTGCCCCGCTCCGCCTTCCGGCGCAGCGTGGCGCGAGCCGAGACGGTGAGATCGGGGGCTGCCATGGCCCATTATCGCGGCGGTGGAACCCCGCTACGACCGGATCGGGATCGACTACGCCAGGCACCGGCGGCCCGACGCCCGCATCGCCGGGCGGATCGAGGCGGCCCTGGCCGGCGCCCGGCGGGTCCTCGACGTGGGCGCCGGCACCGGCTCCTACGAGCCGGCCGGGGCGCAGGTCCTCGCCGTCGACCCCTCGCCGGTGATGATCGCCCAGCGGCCACCCGCCTCCCCGCCCGTCGTCCGGGCCGTGGCCGAGGCGCTCCCCGTGGCGAGCGGAGGCTTCGACGCCGTGCTGGCCGTCCTCACCGTCCACCACTGGGCCGACCCGCCCCGGGGCCTCGCCGAGCTGTGCCGGGTGGCGCCCCGGCGCGTGGTGCTCTGCTTCGACAAGGACCGCGAGCACGACTTCTGGCTGGTCCGGGAGTACCTGCCGGAGATCGCCCGTTTGGACGGCGGCCACGTCGTGGGGCCCGCCGAGGTGGCGGCGGCTCTCGGTCCCGGTCGCGTGGAGGTCGTCCCTGTGCCGGCCGACTGCACCGACGGGTTCCTCGGGGCCTACTGGCGGCGCCCCGAGCGCTACCTCGATCCGGCCGTCCGGGCCTGCATCTCCGGCATCGCCCGGTTGCCCGCCTCCGTCGTGGACCGGGGCGTGGACGCCCTCCGGCGCGACCTCGAGACGGGGAGGTGGCACGAGGCCCACGCCGGCCTCCTCCGTTGCGATGAGCTCGACCTCGGGTACCGGCTCGTCGTGGCCGGGCCCTGAGGGTCACGCCAGCGACCGGGTCACCCCTGGGGGTCGAGCCAACCCGAGAAGACCGGATCGGCCCCCGGGGCGACGGGGGGAGACTGTCGGGGATGTCGCTGCGCAACGCCTGGGACGACCACGCCCGGTCCTGGATCGCCTGGGCCCGGGCCCCCGGCCACGACTCCTACTGGCAGTTCCACGGGCGCCGGTTCCTCGAGCTCCTCCCGGGCCCGGGCCGGCTCACCGTGGACGTCGGCACCGGGGAGGGCCGCCTGGCCCGCGACCTGCGCGCCCTCGGCCACCCGGTGGTCGCCCTCGACGCCTCGGCCACCCTGGCCCGGGCCGCCGCCACCGGGGACGACGCCCTCCCGGTGGTCCAGGCCGGCGCCGCTGCCCTCCCCCTGGCCACCGGCTGCGCCGATCTCGTCGTCGCCTTCATGGTCCTCCAGGACGTCGACGAGCTCGAGGCGGCCGTGGCCGAGGCGGCCCGGCTCCTCGACAGGCGCGGTGTGCTCTGCCTCGCCATCGTCCACCCCGTCAACTCGGCCGGCGCCTTCGAGGGCGAGGGGCGGGAGGCACCGTTCGTGATCGGGGGCTCCTACACGGCGAGCACCCGCTACCACGACGACGTCGAGCGCGACGGGCTCTCCATGACGTTCCACAGCGAGCACCGCCCCCTCCAGGCGTACGCCGAGGCGCTCGAAGGCGCCGGGCTCGTCGTCGAGCGCATCCGGGAGGTCACCGTCGACGACCCGGAGGACCGGTGGCGCCGCATCCCGCTCTTCCTCCACCTCCGGGCCCGGCCGGGGTGACGGCCGGGGGGCGAGGGACCCTCAGCGCCGCCAGTCGACGGGGTAGGCCGCCCTCGTCCCGCTGAGCCCCTTCAGCTCGACCTGCCGGGGCGCACCGAAACGGAACTCGCCCGCCGGCTCGGCGAGGTCGTGGAGGAGCGACGACACGAGGATCTCCCCGGGGCCTGCCACGGCGGTGAGGCGGCTGGCCACGATCACCGTCCGGCCCAGGAGGTCTCCGCCGTCGTGGACCGGCTCGCCGGTGTCGAGGCCGAGGCGGACCCGGACCGGCTCCTCGGGATGTTCGGTGCAGTACTTCTCGAAGGCCTGCTGGATGGCGACGGCCCCCCGCAGGGCCTTCGTGGCACTGGGGAAGGCGACCATGAAGCCGTCGCCCTGGGCCTTCACCTCCCAGCCGTCGTGGCCGGCGAGGGCGTCGCGGACGATGGCGTTGTGGGTCCGCAGGAGCTCGTGGGCGGCCAGGTCGCCGAGCCGCTCGGTGATGGCCGAGTAGCCGGTGATGTCGCTGAACATGATGGTGACGGTCCCCTCCACGTCGCCGGCGAGAGGCAAGGCGTCCTCGACCTCGGCGAGGTCCACCGGCGGCGCCAGGGGGGCGGGCGTGGACGCCGGGGTCGACCCTGGCGTCGAGGTGTGCGGGCCCCGTCCGACCGCCTTCGGCCGGCGGCTGCGGGACTCGCCCTTGGACCGCACGCCCACCCCACCCATGAGGGCGAAGGCCCGGACGTGGATGACCGGCGATCCCGGGAGGGCCGCGACGTCGGCGACGCGCAGGTGCTTGCCCCCCATCACCGCCACACCGGTGAGCTCGACGTCGATCCCCTCGGGGACGATCACGTCGACGCCGCCCATGAGGGCGAAGGCCGTGACCCGGATCTCGGGGCCCTCGATCTCGGCCCGCCGGAAGTCGAGCTGGCAGCTCCCCCAGAAGGCCACGGCCCGGACCGACCCCGCCGCCCGCCACCGGCCCTTGGCCCTGCTCCCGCTCATGACGGCCACCACCCACCGCCGGGGCCGGCGCCGCCGGGGCTCGACGACCGGCTCGACGGCGAGATCTCCCACGACGACCTCGAGCTGCCGGCGGGTCCGGGCCTCGAGGGCCACGCCCACCCGTTCGGCGAACTCGTCGAGGGTCAGGCTGCCGTCGGCGACGCGCTCGCGCAGCCGGCCGAGGGTGCGGTCACGGTCCTCGTCGGAGGCCCGGACGTCGAGCGGACCCCCGCCCTGGTCGTCGCCCACGTCGCAGAGTCTTGCCACGGCCGGACCCCACCGCCACTCCTGGCCGGCCCTCGGCGGTCAGGCCTTCCTGGCCACGCCTTCGTACATGTAGCCGAGCGCCTTCGGCCCCTTCACGTAGAAGCGCTCCAGCGCCGTCATCTCGAACCCGGCGCCCGCCACCAGGGCGTCGATGGGCCGGTTGAGGTTGCAGCCGCCCGCCCACCGCCGCTGGAGCGGGTTCAGGCGGTCCTGCCACCGCGCCACCGGCGGGTCCGGGGACCGCCCGTGCTCGGCGAAATGCAGCTCCCCGCCGACGCGGAGCACCCGGTGCAGCTCCCCGAGGGCGGTGTCCACCGCCGGGATGGTGCACAGCGTCCAGGTGACGAGGGCGTGGTCGACGCTCTCGGACTCGAGCGCCAGGGCCTCCCCGTCCAGTCCCACGAACTCGACGGGGACCTCGCTCTCCGCCAGCCGGCGGGCGGCGAGCTTCCGGCCCACCGAGGCCGGGTCGACGGCGAGGACCCGCTTCACCTCCGACGGGTAGAAGGGCACGTTGAGGCCGGAGCCGAACCCGACCTCGACGACCTCACCCGAGAGGCCCCCCGCCACCCGGCGGCGGATCTTGCGGAACTCCCGGTTCGACAGGACGACGTCGATCAGCCGGGGCAGCACCTGGTCGCCGTAGAAGCCCACGGGCACATGCTCCCACGCTCACTCGCTGCCGAGCAGGCCGGCGACGGAGATGTCGGCCGCCATCCGGCCCGGCACGAGGGCCACCAGGACGGCGACGATCACACCGCACACGGCGATGAGCGCCACGGTGAGGGCGGGGACGGCCGGGGCGGGGACGGCGTGGATGTTCCCGGCGAAGAGGTCCCACAGCCACCGGCCGGCGGCGATGCCGGCCGGGACGCCCACGGCGGCGCCCACCACCATGGCCACGGTGGCCTGCCAGGCCACGGTGGCGACGAACTGCCGGCGGGTGAAGCCGAGCGTCTTCAGAAGCGCCAGGTCGTGGCGCCGCCGGCGGACCGAGGCCAGGAGGGTCAGCGTCAGCGCCGCCACCGAGCCGACGGCCAGCCCCGTGCCCAGGTACAGCGGCACGTTCCCGAGCGACCGGTAGTTCACGATCTCGGCGGGGCGGAGCACCGGCGTGACGACGTCGCCGAAGTTGGCGGTGTTGCTGGTGGCGCCGGCGATGCGCTCGAGGCCCCGCCGGGCCGCCACCGGGTCGGCGCCGTGGCGCAGGCGCACGAGGATGGCGTTGGGGCCCGTGAGGGGGTTGTCGAAGGGGTTGCGGTCGGGGGCCGGGATGTAGCGCCAGGGGAGGACGGCGCCGGTCCCCATCTCGAGGTGCGGGCCGCCGTTGCTGCCCAGCACGGGCAGCGCGGCGGTGCCGACGACCCGCAAGGTGGCCGGGGGCTGGGCGCCGCCGCTCGCGACGGTGACAGTGCCCCCGACGTGCTCGTGGAGCCGCGCCATGGTCACGGGGCCCAGCACGATCTGCGCCGGCCCGGTCAGCCCGTGGCCGGAGAGGACGGGAGGGGCGACCGGCGCCCCGGGCCGCTCGCCCAGGACGGGGGTGGGCGTGCCGTCGACGAAGAGGGCGGCGGTGTAGACGCCGGACCACTGGGCGACGCTGTGGTCGGCGGCGAGCATGGTGGTGGCCTGCTGCTGGGGGATGTCGCCGCCCGAGACGAGGGCGGTGTCCCAGTTCCAGCCGTAGAGGGCGGGGTGGTTCACCAGCGAGTCGAGGCTGGCGCCGAAGACCACGGTGGCCACCACCACGACGACGGCGACGACGGCCCCCACCATGGCCGAGCGGACCGGCACGGAATTGCGGCCGCTGCCCGGCTCGAGGGCGAAGTGCATCCCGGTGACGACCGGGAGCGGCGCCCCCATGGCCGCTGCGGCCTGGGTGAAGCCCCGAGTCCGGCCCGGCGTGGCGTCGGGGAATGCGGC
>JAGWNV010000267.1 GCA_028872975.1 Acidobacteriota bacterium | reverse complement strand
GGATCGAGGTGTGGTCGTGGACGGTGTGCGTCACGTGGTCCTTGCGGGCGAAGGGGGACACGACGACGGCCGGGACCCGGAAGCCGTAGCGGCGGAACCCGTCGTAGGCTTTCTCGCCGTGGGCGCCCCCCACCGGGGAGATCGGCCCGATGGCGTCAGGCGCCAGGGCCGGGGGCGGGGGGACGTGGTCGTAGTAGCCGCCGTGCTCGTCGTAGGTCCAGACGAGGAGGGTCCGGGGCCACGCCGGGCTGTGCAGCACCGCCTGGACGACCCGGGCGGAGAAGGCCTCGCCGATGGCGATGTCCTGGGGGTCCTCCTCCGATCCGGACCCGAAGTCCGGGTCGACGATGCAGAAGCCGGGCAGGGTCCCGGCGGCGGCGTCGGTGAAGAACTGGTCGACGGCCACCACCGACGGGGAGCGGGCGGCGGGGTCGTTGAACCAGAGGTCGACGGTCGGGGGGCTCGTGTGGTGGAAGTAGTTCCGCCAGCTGATCCCGTGCTGGTCGAGGCGGTCGAAGATCGTGCCGTTCGGCGCTCTGGTGAAGACCTGGGAGAGGTCGTCGTCGACCATCCCGGCCGAGGTCGCGGCGAGGAGGAACCGGCGGTTCGGATAGGTCTGGGCCAGCACCGAGGAGAACCACCGGTCGGCGAGGGGGAAGGTACGGGCGAGGGAGTAGTAGAAGGGGATGGAGGCCCCGTCCCAGTAGCCCATGGCCACCGGCCCGCTCGGTGAGGTCACGAACCCCCGGTTGGTACCCTCGGCGTACTGCTGGTGACAGGCCTCCCACTCCTGGCTCGGCTTGCCGTTCAGCTGGCAGTCCGAGGGCATCGGGAAGGCGAGCTGACGGCGGCCGTCGGCGGTGGGGTTCCAGTTCGTCGGCCTCCCGTCGGCACCGACGGTGAACCCGTCACCTCGACCGAGCATGCCCAGGTAGTTGTCGTAGCTGTGGTTCTCCATCATGAGGACCACGACGTGGTCGATCTCGGGAAGGGTGTCGGTCCCGGCGGGCAGATGGGGGAACGGCAGGGAATCGGGCCGGCGCCGTGCGACCGGGGCGGGCCAGCGGGCCCCCCTCGACGGCGTCCCGATCGGTGAGGCCGTCGTACCGCCGCAGCGCGCCACCACGGCGGCGCCGGCCACCACGGAGGCGGCGGCGACGCCGCCCTTCAACAGCTCACGACGGGACAGCGACCGCATGGCGTGCTCACCCCCGAGTCGGGACGGGCCACGCCGACGGCGGTGCCGCCGGCGACCCAGGGCGACAAGCGCTTGGCGATGGTTGGTTGGTTGGTGCGCCCCGGGGGATTCGAACCCCCAACCTGCGGATTAAGAGTCCGTTGCTCTGCCATTGAGCTAGAGGCGCACCGGCGAGTGTAGGCGACCACTGCCGGGCCACGGGCCAATTGCAGCCCTGCGGCGACAGCCGATCGAGGGTGACCGAGGGGACTTGAACCCCCGACCTCCAGGGCCACAACCTGGCGCTCTAACCAACTGAGCTACGGCCACCGAGGGGACAAGCATGGCACATGGAGGATCGACCCTCCGACCGGTCTCCGACAGCGCCGAGTAGCCTTCACCTGGGCCGATCGTCGCTGCTCGGGCGGCCGCCGCCCCCGTAGCTCAACTGGACAGAGCGGGTGGCTTCTACCCACCAGGTTGCGGGTTCGACTCCTGCCGGGGGCACGAAAGTCCAGGTGAGAGCAGGTCTGCTCTCTTCGTCCGCCGCCAATTGGCGCGATCTTGGCGCGATCTCTCGAGCTCTTCTTCGCGTAACGCGGTGACTGGAGCCGGCGCGACGAACTCGGCGAGCGCGTCGGCGAGCACCTTGTCGCGGTCGCTCGTGGCGTGTTGATAGGTGAGTGCGGCCTTGGGCGACGAATGGCCGGCGCGGGCCATCAGTTCCGCCGTGGTCGCACCTTGGGTGGCGAACATCGTGAGGTGGAAGTGGCGGAGGTCGTGGAATCGCACGTGCTCGAGCCCCACCAGCCTCCGGGCCCGGCGCCACTCGCTCTCGAGGAACCGGGGGCGCATGGGCCCGCCGGTCGTGGAGCTGAACAGGGGTGCCTGAGGACGGGCGGCCACGTGGGAGTCGAGATGGGCGAGGAGCGAGGCCATCGCCGGCTTTGGCAGATGTACGAATCGTGCGCCTGCCTTCGACTTCGGCGGCCCGTAGACGACTTCGCCGGTGTGGAGCTCGTGCAGGCTGCGCTCGATGGCCACGCCGCCGGCCACTTCGTTGACGTCCCGGCGCTGGAGCCCGAGGATCTCGCCTCTGCGGAGACCTCCCCACGAGGCGAGGACGACAGCAGCCCGTAGGCCCTCGGATATGGCATCGGTAAGGGCCTCCACCTCGGCCAAGGCCAGCATCGGTCGCTCCGGTGAGCGGTCGCTCCCGCCGCCGATGATGGAGTTGACCCGGTTTCGTGGACACCTACCTAATGGAGGCACTGCCTCCGGGAGGGAGTCCACATGCCAAGGCCACGGCGAAAGTTCTCCGAGGAGTTCAAGGCTGAGACCGTCGAGCTGATCCGTTCGAGCGGCAGGCCGATCGCCCAGGTCGCCAAGGAGCTCGACCTCACCGAGACGGCGGTGCGCGACTGGGTGAAGCGGGCCGAGGTCGAAGCCGGCCAGCGCCCCGGGCTCAGCACCGACGAGCGGGAGGAGCTCAAGGCGCTGCGCAAGGAGAACCGGCTGCTCAAGATGGAGCGAGACCTCCTGAAAAAAGCGGCGGCCTTCTTCGCCAGGGAGGACGAGACCCGGTGAGCGTGTTCCGGCTCATCGAGGCGGAGAAGGCCAACTTCCCGATCCGGTTCATGTGCAGGTCCCTCGGGGTGTCCCCGGCCGGCTACTACGCCTGGGCGCAGCGGGCACCGGCCCCCCGGACGGTCGAGGACGCCCACCTGCGCCAGCGCATCGGCCAGATCCACGCCGGGTCCCGGGGCACCTACGGGGCGCCCAGGGTGGCCGCCGAGCTCCGCCTGGGCCACGGCATCGGCTGCTCGACCAAGCGGGTGGCCCGGATCATGCGAGAGGCGGGTCTCGCCGGCATCCACCGGCGCCGTCCCCAGCGCATGAAGAGAGCGGCGCACGAGACGCCGTTCTCCGACGACCTCGTCGAGCGCAGCTTCCGCCCGACGGCGCCCAACGTGCTGTGGGTGGCCGACATCACCCAGCACCCCACTTGGCAGGGCTGGCTCTATGCGGCCGTGGTGATCGACGCCTTCTCGCGAAAGGTGGTCGGGTGGTCGTTCTCCGACTCGCTCGAGACCAAGGTCGTCCTCGAGGCCCTCGACATGGCCCTGCTCCAGCGCAGCCCCGGACCTGGCCTCGTGCACCACTCGGACCACGGCTGCCAATACACGAGCTTCGCCTTCGGCCGCCGGCTGCGTGAAGCCGGGATCATGGCGTCGATGGGGAGCGTCGGTGACGCCTATGACAACGCCGTGGCCGAGAGCTTCTTCGCCACACTCCAGACCGAGCTCCTCGACCGCCGCTCCTGGGCGACCCGTCGACAGCTCTCCACGGCGATCTTCGATTACGTGGAAGGCTTCTACAACCCGAGGAGGCGCCACTCGACGCTCGGCTACCTGAGCCCATCCGACTACGAGGCTGTGAACCAGCCTTCAGCACCCCGATCCGCATAAGAAACCTGTCCACGGA
>JAGWNV010000009.1 GCA_028872975.1 Acidobacteriota bacterium | reverse complement strand
ACCTGCCCCTGCCCGTCGACGACCCCACCCGCCGGCGGCCCGACGTCACCCTCGCCGCCGAGCTCCTCGGGTGGCGGCCCACGACCCTCCTCGAGGAGGGCCTGCGACGGACGGCGGCCTACCTACGGGGCGAGGCGGCCGCCCCGGCCTGACGCCGGACCGCCGGCCAACGAGGACTGCCCCCGGTCGCCGTCCCTCGGCGGCCACACCGCGTGGTCAAAGACGTCACAAAGGCCCGGAATGGGACTTTCGGTCCTACACCGGCGGCGGCGAGAGGCCGACAGTTGCGGTAGGGACCGCCTCCGGCGTGAGGGGCGGGCACCGGGAGGGCGGCGATGGACAGCTGTGGCGGAACGCTTCTCGTCCACTTCGGCGGGGAGCCGGCGGCGTGCACCGAGGAGCTCGAAGGGCGCTGCTGCGCGGGCCCGGGCCTGCCCCACGCCGGGGAGCTCGTCTGCGAGGCCCTCCTCGGCCCCGGTGGCTGCGAGGTCTGCGCATTGGAGGCCTGGACGCCGCCGATGTGGCGCCACGCCGTGCGCGTGGGCACCATGGCCCGCTCGGCCCGGCTGTGCCGAGCCCACTGCCGTGCCCGTCGCCACGCCCCGGTCAGTGCCGACGAGGTCCCTGTCCCCGGCCAGGACGTGCTCGGCGGGACCCGGAGCCAGCTCGCCCGCTGAGCGTCGGCCCCGTCCTCAGACCGTCGCCAGCACGGTGAGGCGGTCGACCGCCTCGACGTACTCCTCGACCAGCCCCAGCACGACGTCGCGCGTCTTGCGCACCGCCGTGGCCCGGCCGATCACCTGCCCGCAGGGGTTGAAGGCGACGGGCGGGGCCTTGTCGGGGTACCGGTGCGAGGCGCCCACGGCCTCGATGGCCACCATCATCTGAAGCGGCATGGGCAGGGGGTCGGGCGTGTCGTCGCGGGCCCAGGCCTCGGTCCAGGCGTTCTTGAGCATCCGGCAGGGCTTGCCCGTGTAGGAGCGCGACCGGATGGTGTCGGCGCTCGTGGCCGCCAGGTAGGCGGCGGTCTGGTTGGGGGCCACGTCGGCCTCCTCGACGGTGAGCCAGAGGGTGCCGCTCCACACGCCCTGGGCGCCCATGGCCAGGGCGGCGGCGATCTGGCGGCCGGTGCCGATGCCTCCGGCAGCGAGGACGGGGAGCGGGGCGACGGCGTCGATCACCTCCGGCCACAGCACCAGGCTGCCGATCTCGCCGGTGTGCCCGCCGCCCTCGGTGCCCTGGCACACGACGAAGTCGAGCCCGGCGGCCTTGTGGCCGAGGGCGTGCTTCACCGACCCCGCCAGGGCGCCGATCATGCGGCCCGACGCCTTCACCTGCTCGATCACGTCGGCGGGGGGCGTGCCCAGGGCGTTGGCGATGAGCCGGACCTTGTCGTGGCGCAGGGCGGCGGCGAGGAGCGGCTTGCCCGTCGCCTCGGTCCACCCCATCATCCCGGACCGCCGGTCGGCCTCGGCCGGCTCGGGGATGCCCGCCTCGTCGAGCAGGCGCCTGGCGAAGCGCCGGTGGTCGTCGGGGACCATGGCCTGGAGCTGGGCCTCGAGCTTGGCCGGGTCGAGCTCGCCCATCCCCTCGTACTTGCCGGGGATGACTATGTCGACGCCGTAGGGCCGGTCGCCGGTGTGCTCGTCGAGCCAGGCCAGCTCCACTTCGAGCTCCTCGGGGGAGAACCCGATGGCGCCGAGCACGCCGAAGCCGCCGGCGTTGGAGACCGCCGCCACGACGTCGCGGCAGTGAGTGAAGGCGAAGATGGGGAACTCGATCCCCAGCCGGTCGCAGATCTCGGTGTGCATGTCCTGCTCCTTTGTGCGTCGTTCAGCGGGGTCGGTCGGGTGGGCGCACCACGGCGGCCAGGGCATCGGCCACGACGGCCGCCTCGAGGTCGCCTTCGTGGCGCTGGCGGGTGACGAGGCCGTCGACGAGGGCGCGGAAGACGGTGGCCAGCGTGTCGGGGTCGTGGTCGGCGGCGATCCGGCCTTCGTCGACCCAGGTGGCGAAGCCGCGGCGCATGGCCGCCTGGGCGTCGGCGGCCCGGGCCCGCAGGGCCTCGGCCACCGCCGGCTGGGCCGGGGCCAGGCGCCACAGCTCGCGCTCGAGGGCGAGGAGGCGGCGGGTGTCCTCGGTCGGCTCGACCACGACGGTGGCGGCCACCGACCGCAGGCGGTCGGCGAGGTCCTCCGACCGGGCGAACTCCCGGGTGACGGCGCCGAGGAGGGCATGGCGCCAGTCGTCGAGGAGGGCGAGGAGCAGGCCCTGCTTGGACCCGAAGTGGGCGTAGACCGACCCCGAGGTCCGCCCGGCGGCGGCGGCCACGGCGTCGACGGAGAGGCCCTCCACCCCGACCTCGGCGAGGAGGGCGGCGGCCGCCTCGAGGAGCCGGCCGCGGGTGTCGGCCTTGCGCTCCTCCTGCGTGCGCCGCGACTGCCCGCCTCTGGTGGCCGTGGTCGTCGTCATTTAGATAACGGAGCCTATACAAGTGGGCTGCCGCCGGCAGGGCGGGGCGGCCATACTGCGCCGATGCCGTTCTCGACCTCCCCCGTGGTCGACGAAAAGGACTGGATGCTGCGCCTCGACGTCGAGGACCACGTGGCGTACCTGACCCTCGACCACCCCGAGAAGCTCAACGCCTGGAGCTGGGAGGCGACCCGCCAGCTCGGGGCGAGGGCCAACCAGATCCGCTTCGACGAGCGGGTCCGGGTGGTGGTGCTGCGCGCCGAGGGCCGCGCCTTCTGCGCCGGCATCGACCTCGGCATGCCCGAGGACCGCGTGACGGGCCGGTCCCCGGCGGAGAAGGCGCGCAATTACTTCGAGGGCATCCGGTGGGCCCACGACCAGTTCCGGGCCTTCGCCGAGCTCCCCCAGCCGGTGGTGGCCGCCGTGCAGGGTTACTGCCTCGGCTTCGGCTTCGAGCTGGTGCTCATGGCCGACGTCCGGCTGGCCGCCGCCGACGCCCTCTTCGCCCTCCCCGAGGCCCAGGTGGGCGTGGGAATCGACGGCGGGGGCGACCTGCGCCTGGCGCACGAGGTGGGGGCGGGCTGGGCGAAGCTGCTGGCCATGACGGGCCGGCGGATCGATGCCGAGACGGCGGCGCGCCTCGGGCTCGTCCAGCAGGTCGTCGACCGGGAGTCGCTGTGGTCCGAGGCGGACGGCCTGGCCAGGGAGATCGCCGCCAACGCCCCGCTCGCCGTCCAGAGCATCAAGCGGACCGTCGACCAGTTCACCTACCGGGGGCTTTCGGAGGCCATGCGCTTCGAGGCCCTGAGCGCGGCGATCGAGTTCGTCTCGGAGGACATGCCCGCCGGCTACGCCGCCAAAGCGGCCAAGAAGCCGGTCACCTTCGAGGGCAAGTAGCCGTCGTGCCCTTGCCGGAGCCGCCCCCCGCCGGCGCGCCCATGCTCCCCGCCGCCACCTTCGCCGGGTCCGCCGTGATGGTGACGGGCGGCGGCACCGGGCTGGGTCGGGCCATCGCCGTCGAGTTCGCCCGGGCCGGCGCCGCCGTCGGCATCGTGTCCCGGTCGGCCGAGCACCGGCGCACCGGGGTGGAGGCGGTGCGGGCCGCCGGGGGCAACGCCGCCGAGGCCGAGGCCGACGTGCGCGACGCCGCCCAGGTCGCCGACGCCTTCGACGCCCTCGAGTCGGCCCTCGGCCCGGTGCGGCTCCTCGTGAACAACGCCGCCGCCAACTTCCCGGTGGCGGCCGAGGACCTGAGCCCCAACGGCTGGCGGGCCGTGACCCAGATCGTCCTCGACGGCACGTTCTTCTGCGCCCAGGAGTTGTGCCGCCGGGCCCGCGCCGCCGGGGACGGCGGGGCCGTCGTCAACGTGCTCGCCACCCAGGCCTTCACGGGCGGCCCGGGGATGGCCCACACCGCCGCCGCCAAGGCCGGGGTCGACAACCTGACGAAGACCCTGGCGGTGGAGTGGGCGCCCTACGGCGTGCGGGTGAACGCCCTGGCGCCGGGGTTGTTCGTGCACGACGAGATGCGCGCCGAGCTCACGGCGCTGCGCACCGAGGGCGCCGGGGTGGACGCCCGCCGGCAGCCGGCCGGCCGCCTCGGACGCCTGCACGAGCTGGGCTGGGCGGCCACCTGGCTGTGCTCGCCATATGCAGCCTTCGTCACCGGCCACACCCTCGTCGTCGACGGGGGCAATTGGTTGCGCCGGCACTTCGTCATGCCCGAGTTCGTCCCCGTCCGCGAGCAGATCGCCGAGGCGCTGCGGCCGCCGGCGGAGCGCTGATGCCGAGCCCGGAGATGACGGCCGCCGCCGAGGTGCTGGCCCAGGCCATCCCGGCCGTCCTCGCCGCCCCCGTCGCCGACCAGCGGGCCACGTGGGAGGCGCTGGCCGGGCCGGTGCCCGGCGACGTCTCGGTGACGGCGACCGACGTGGCCGGCCTCCCCGCCGAGGTGGTGCGGGCCCCGGGGGCCGCCGAGGACGCCGTGGTCGTCCACCTCCACGGCGGGGGCTACGTCATCGGGTCGCCGCGCTCGCACCGGCTCCTGGCGGCGCGCCTGTCGGCCGCCTCGGGGGCCACCGTGGTCGTGCCCGAGTACCGCCTGGCCCCCGAAGACCCGTTCCCGGCCGCCGTGGAGGACGCCCGGGCCGTGGTGGAGGCCGTCGTGGCCGAGGTCGGCCCGGCCCGGGTGGCCGTCTCGGGGGACTCCGCCGGGGGCGGCCTGGCCGTCGCCGTGCTGGCCGCCTGGCCCGCCGGTCGGAGCGGCCCGGCGGCGGCGCTGTGCTTCTCGCCGTGGGCCGACCTGTCCGCCACCGGGGTCCTGGGCGACGGGGGGGCGGACCCTGGGGAACGAGGCGAGGTCGTCCTCAGCCGGGAGTGGCTGGCGGCGTGCGCCCGGAGCTACCTGGGCGCCCACGACGCCGCCGATCCCCTCGCCTCGCCGGTGCACGCCCGGCTCGGGGGGCTTCCCCCCCTGCTGGTCCAGGTGGGGACGACCGAGCTGCTCCTGGGCGACGCCCGGCGCCTCGTGGCGGCGGCTCGGGCGGCAGGCGCCGAGGCCGAGCTCGTCGAGGTGGCCGGTGCCGTCCACCTCTGGATGTTGCTCGTCCCCGAGGCGCCCGAATCGGCGTCGGCCTACGAGCGGGCCGGGGCGTTCCTCCGGGCACGTCTCGGCGCTGCGGCCGTGCCGTAGCATCGTGGGGACCAGCCAGGTGGCGATCGAGGAGGCCCGCATGGAGGTACGCGACAAGCTCTACATCGGTGGGTCGTGGGTGGCGCCCAGCAACGCCGAGACCCTGGAGGTCGTGAACTCCGCCACCGAAGAGGTGATCGGCACGGTTCCGGCCGGGACGCCCGAGGACATCGACAAGGCGGCCCGGGCGGCGGCCGAGGCGTTCCCCGCCTGGTCGGCGACGTCGGCCGACGAGCGGGCCAAGACGCTCCTGCGGGTCCAAGAGGGGCTGGTGGCGCGCACGCCGGAGCTCGCCACCCTCATCGCCCGGGAGCTCGGCATGCCCTTCACCCTCTCCAACCTGATCCAGGTGGGGCTGCCCGTCATGAACTTCTACAACGCCGCGCAGATCGTGGGCGAGTTCAAATTCGAGGAGGAGGTCGGCAACTCGCTCGTGGTGCGCGAGCCGGTCGGCGTCGTGGGGTGCATCACGCCGTGGAACTACCCGCTCCACCAGATCGCCCTGAAGGTGGCCTTCGCCATGGCGGCGGGGTGCACCGTGGTGGTGAAGCCCAGCGAGGTGACGCCGCTCAACGCCTTCGTGCTGGCCGACATCTTCGACGAGATCGGCCTGCCCGCCGGCGTCTTCAACCTCGTCACCGGCACCGGTCCGGTGGTGGGGGAGGCCATCGCCGCGCACCCGCTCGTCGACATGGTGTCCTTCACCGGATCCACCCGGGCCGGCAAGAGGGTGATGGAGCTCGCATCGGGGAGCGTGAAGCGCGTCGCCCTCGAGCTCGGTGGGAAGTCGGCCAACGTCATCCTCGAGGACGCCGACATCCAGTCGGCCGTCCCCGCCGGCGTGGCCGCCTGCTACATCAACTCGGGCCAGACCTGCTCGGCGCTCACCCGCATGCTCGTGCCGCGGTCGCGCCTGGCCGAGGTCGAGGAACTCGTGGTGAAGACGGCGGAAACCTACACCCCCGGCGACCCCTTCGACGCCGAGAGCCGGCTGGGGCCGCTCGTCTCGGCCGTCCAGCGCGACCGGGTCCGGGGCTACATCCGCAAGGGCATCGAGGAGGGCGCCCGCCTGCTCACCGGCGGCGAGGAGCCGCCCGAGGGGCTGGAGAAGGGGTACTTCGTCCGTCCCACCGTCTTCTCCGACGTCCGCCCCGACATGACCATCGCCCAGGAGGAGATCTTCGGCCCGGTGCTGTCGATCATCCCCTACGACACCGAGGACGAGGCCGTCGAGATCGCCAACGACACCGTC
The DNA here is from genome assembly GCA_028872975.1 of Acidobacteriota bacterium. Lineage (GTDB taxonomy): Bacteria > Actinomycetota > Acidimicrobiia > Acidimicrobiales > UBA8190 > UBA8190. The sequence goes on along the minus strand of JAGWNV010000009.1, from coordinate 13,929 downwards.
TACGGCCTAGCCGGGGGGGTGTGGGCCGGTGAGAAGGCCCACGCCGAGGCCGTGGCCCGGCGCCTGCGGGCCGGGCAGGTCGAGGTGAACGGGGGCGGGTTCAACCCCCTCGCCCCCTTCGGCGGCTACAAGCAGTCGGGAATCGGCCGGGAGGCCGGGTCGTTCGGCCTCGAGGAGTTCCTGGAGGTGAAGGCCATCCAGCGCTGAGCCGGTCCGGTCCCGGCCGGGACCGGAGGGAACGGCCGACACGGACGTTCCCGAGAGGTGATCCGACGGCGCAGCGAGGTCATCTGGCGCCCGGTCGACGGCCGGGTGGTGGGGCTGGACCTCGAATCCTCCACCTACTTCAGCCTGAACCCGAGCGCCGCGGTGCTCTGGGAGCGGCTCGCCGACGACGCCCTCGCGGGGGAGCTGGCCGAGGTCCTGGAGCGGGAGTTCGGGCTCGACGCCGACCGGGCCCGGGCCGACGTCGAGGCGTTCCTCGGCGAACTCCGGGCCGCCGGTCTCCTCGTCGAGAGCTGAGGCGGTCGTGGGGGCGACGATGGCGGGGGCGACGGGCCGGCGGGTGCGGGAATGGGGGGCCCACCCCCTCGACGTCCTGGCCGTGGCCGGGTGGATGGCGGTGGCCGAGGTGGGCGTCCGCCTGGTGGACCTGCCCCGGCTGGCGCGGTGGATGGGCGCGCCGCTCGCCACGGGGCCGGGCGCCCCGGCGCCCTGCCTGCCGGCGCTGCGGCCCTCGGAGCGGCGCCGGGTACGCCTCGCCGGCGCCGTGGGACGGCGCTGGCCCTTCGCCGACGGGCCCTGCCTACGCCAGGCGCTCGTGACGGGACGGGCCCTACGCCGCCACCGGCCGGTGCTGCGCATCGGCGCCTCCCTCGCCGGTGCCGAGGTGACGGGACATGCCTGGCTGGAGGTGGGGAGCCTCGAGATCGGCCGGGCCGAGACCTACGGGGCGCTCCTGGCGTCCCCGAGCCCGTGACGCCGGTCCACCGCCTGCACGGGGTCGCCGTGGCCTCGGCCCTGCCCCTGTCGCGCCGTCCCGGCCGGTCGACCGGCGACGCCGAGCTCGAGATCGCCGTGGGGGCGCCCCGGGCCGTCGGGGCCGACCCACCCCCCGGCGCGCTCGTGGCCTCGCTCCGGCTCGCCGGCGAGACGCTCTACAGCGCGGTGGAGGGTGGCGACGGGTACGTGCTGCGGGTCCACGGCCTGTGCGACTTCGAGACGACCGACCTGGGCCGCGTGGTGTGCCGGCCGGCCCCCGACGCCGAGGTGGAGACGCTCGCTCTCGTGGCCAGGGGGGCCTTCCTCGCCTTCTGGCTCGGCCTGCGCGGCGCCTGTGTCCTTCACGCATCGGCCGTCGACTGGGACGGGCGAGGGGTGGTGTTCGCCGGCCACTCGGGCGCAGGCAAGTCGACGATGGCGGCCTGGGCGTGCCGGGCCGGGGCCCGGTTCGCCTGCGACGACCTGCTGCGTCTCGGGGACGGCCCCCAACCGACCTGGGTGGGGTGCTCGCCCGAGCTCCGGCTCCGGCCCGGTGCCGGGGAGCTGGCCACGGGGATGGAGGCGGGGTGGGCGAGCGCCACGTCGGTCGACGGGCGCCTGGCCATGTCCCCGCCCCCACCCGCCGGCGACACCGGGCCGGTCACCGCCGTGGTCCTGCCCCGCCCCGACCGGGAGGCCGCCACCCTGTCGCTCGAGCAGCTGGACCCCGTCGAGGCCGTCGTGGCGCTGGCCGCCTTCCCCCGCCTGGGATGGCGGGCGGGACGGGCGCTCGAGTCGCAGTTCGACGGGGTGAGCCGCCTGGCCTCGGCGGTCCCGGTGTTCGTGGCCGGCGTCCCCTGGGGGCCGCCCTTCCGGCCGGAGGTCGTCGAGGAGCTGCTCGGCACCGTGACCGGGGCCGGGGCACGGGCCGAGGTGGCCTCGTGAGCGCGCCTGCCGCCGTGGCCGGCCACCGGATGGGCGACGACGAGGTGGCCTGGGGCTGGGTGCCGGGCACGTGCGGGGGGGCCGGGGCGGCGCCTCCGGAGGCCACCGCCGACCCGGTCGCCGCCCTCGAGGCCGCCGTGCTCCCTGCCCTCGTCCGCAGCCCGTGCCTCGTGCAGTTCTCGGGCGGGCGCGACTCGTCGCTCGTGCTGGCCGCGACCTTGCGGGTGGCGAGGCGCGAGGGGCTGCCCGAGCCCGTCGCCCACACCCAGCGGTTCCCGGCCCTGCCCGAGACCGACGAGGCCGCCTGGCAGGAGCGGGTGATCGCCCATCTCGGCGTGCGGGAGTGGGAGCGGGTCGTCGTGGACGACGAGGTCGACCTGGTCGGGCCGGTGGCGGGGCCGTCGCTCGAGCGCCACGGCCTGCTGTGGCCGCCCATGGTCCACGCCCAACACCTCGACCTGGCCCGGGCCCGGGGAGGCGCCATCGTGGACGGCGAGGGGGGAGACGAGGTCCTCGGCGGGGGACGCCTGGCCGCCCTGGCCGCCCTGGCCCGGGGGCTCGAGCCCCTCCGGCCGGCACCGCTCGCCCGGGCCGCACTGGGCCTGGCCCCGGCCGCCGTCCGGCGGGCGGCGGCGCGACGGCACCACCGGGCGCTGCGCCCGCCGTGGCTGCGCCCCGGCGCCTGGGACGCGCTCGAGTCGCGGTTGTCCGCCGATCTGGCCGAGGAGCCCCTCGACCGCCGGCGGGCCCTGGCGCGCCATCTCCGGCTGCGGATGGTCGTCGGATACCTGGCCAACAGCGCGCTGCTCGCCGCCGAGCACGACGTCGTCGCCTGCGCGCCCCTCCTCGACCCGGCCGTGGTGGCGGCCGTCGGCCTCGCCGGCGGGTGGGTGGGGTTCCCCGGACGCGCCACGGCCATGACGACGATGTTCGGGGCGCTCTTGCCGGCCGAGGTCTTGCGCCGGAGCTCGAAGGCACGGTTCAACCGCAGCGCCTTCAACCGTCACAGCCGGGCCTTCGCCCGCGCCTGGGACGGCAGCGGCCTGGACGACGAGCGCGTCGACGCCGAGGCCCTGCGCCGCGCCTGGGCCGAGGACGAGCCCAACGCCCTCAGCTTCGCGTTGCTCCAGTCCGCCTGGCTGGCGGCGCGCTGAGCGGCGGCGGGTCAGCCGCCCATGGCGTGCACGCCGCCGTCGACGTGGAGCAGCTCGCCGGTGGTCATCGGGAAGAGGTCCGAGAGCAGCGCCACGCAGGCGCCGGCCACCGGCTCGGCGTCGGTGACGTCCCAGCCCAGCGGGGCCCGGGCTCCCCAGGTGTCCTCGAAGGCCCCGAAGCTCGGGATGGACTTGGCCGCCATGGTGCGCACCGGCCCGGCCGCCACCAGATTGACCCGGATGCCCCTGGCGCCGAGGTCACGCGCCAGGTACCGGCTGAGCGACTCGAGCGCCGCCTTGGCCACGCCCATCCAGTCGTAGGCGGGCCAGGCCACCCGGGCGTCGAAGTCGAGGCCCACGACCGAGGCGCCGCCGGCCGCCTCGAGGAGCGGGAGGGTGGCCTCGACGAGGGCCTTGAGCGAGTAGGCGGAGATCTCGAGGGCCGTGGCCACATCGGGCCACCCGGCGCGCAGGATGTCGCCGCCGAGGCAGTCCGGGGGCGCGAAGCCGATGGCGTGGAGCAGCCCGTCGAGCCGTCCCCATCGCCCGGCCAGCACTTCGGCGGCCGCCGCCATCTGGGCCGGCTCGGTGACGTCGATCTCGAGGACGTCGACGGGGGCGGGAAGCTTGCGGGCCGTGCGCCTGGTGAGCGACAAACCGCGGCCGGCGCCGGACAGGACGACCTCGGCGCCCTCCTCGATGGCCCGCCGGGCCACGGCGAAGGCGAGCGACGCGTCGGTGAGCACGCCGGTGACCAGGATGCGCTTGTCGTCGAGCAGTCCCATCGCGGGCGACCCTAGCCCCCGGTGGCGAGGCGCCCGCCGGCCGCCGCACGGTGCGCCGTGCCCGCGACGGCTGTGCAAGGGTGTGGCCGTGCGCGTGGGGATCCTCGGTGGGACCGGTCCGCTCGGGCGCGGCCTGGCGCTGCGCCTGGCGGCGTCGGGATACGACGTGGTCGTCGGCTCCCGCGACGCCGAGCGGGCCGTGTCGGTGGTGGCCGACGTCGCCACCGCTTGGCCCGGCCGCGGCCTCGCCATCGCCGGCGCCGGCAACGAGGAGGCCGCCGCGGCGGAGACCGTCGTGCTGGCCACGCCCTGGGACGCGGCGGTGCCGACGGCCCGCGCCCTGGCCGGGGCACTCGACGGCAAGGTGGTCGTGTCGGTAGCGAACGCCCTCGTCCGCCAGGGGCGGGAGATGCAGGCCCTGGTGCTGCCGAGGGGATCGGTGGCCGCCGGCGTGCAGGCCGTGCTCCCGGGCTCCGCCGTGGCCGCCGCCGGCCACCACCTGCCCGCCGCCCGCCTGGCCGACCTCGACGACGACCTCCGGGCCGACGTGCTCGTGTGCGCCGACGACGACGGCGCCCTCGAGGCCACCGTCGGGCTCTTCGGCGCCGTTCCGGGGCTGCGGCCCCTCCGGGCCGGCAGCCTGGCATCGGCATCGGCGGTCGAGGCCTTCACGGCCGTGCTCATCACCATGAACATGCGCTACAAGGCGCACAGCACCCTGCACATCGCCGGCATCGACGGCTGAACCATGCGGCTCTACGACACGGCTCGGCGCGAGGTCGTCGCCTTCGACCCCGGTGCCGAGGTCACCATCTACTCCTGCGGGATCACCCCCTACGACGCCGCCCACATCGGCCATGCCCAGGTGTTCCTCACCTTCGACATCCTCCAGCGCCGCCTGCTCGACAGCGGCAGGCGCCCGAAGCTGGTCCGCAACATCACCGACGTCGACGACGACATCCTGAGAAAGGCCCGGGAGCTCGGGGTGCACTACCTCGACCTCGCCGCCGAGGAGATGGCCCGCTTCGACGCCCACATGGCCGCCCTCGGCCTCCTGCCCGTGGCCAGCGAGCCCCGGGCCACCTCGGCCATCCCCGAGATCCTCTCGCTCATCGGCGTCCTCCTCGACCGGGGCAACGCCTACCGGTCGGGGGGGTCGGTGTACTTCGAGGCGGCCACCTTCGAGCGGTTCGGCCAGGTGAGCCACCTCGGCCGCGCCGACATGCTGCGCCTCGCCGCCGAGCGCGGCGGCAAGCCCGACGACCCCCACAAGCGGGACCCGCTCGACTTCGTCCTGTGGCAGCCCTCGGCCCCCGACGAGCCGGCCTGGGAGTCGCGTTGGGGCCCGGGACGGCCCGGCTGGCACATCGAATGCTCGGCGCTGGCCATGCGGGAGCTGGGCCCGACCGTCGACGTCCACGGGGGCGGCACCGACCTCGTGTTCCCCCACCACGAGTGCGAGGCGGCCCAGTCCGAGTCGGCGACGGGCGCCACCTTCTGCCGGCACTGGCTGCACGTCGGGATGGTGGGCCTCGGCGGCACGAAGATGTCGAAGTCGCTCGGCAACCTCGTCTTCGTCGGCGACCTCCTGAAGGAGTGGGAGCCCGCCGCCATCCGCCTGGCCCTCCTCGCCCACCACTACCGCAGCGACTGGGACTGGGACGAGGGCGGCCTGGCGGCGGCCGCCGAGCGGCTGGGCCGCTGGCGCGCCGCCGGCCCCGGCGACGGGGCGGTCGACGCCGTGCGGGCCCGGCTCGACGACGACCTCGACGCCCCCGGAGCGCTGGCCGCCGTGGACGATGCCGCCGGCGCCGGGGCCGGCGTGTCGACGGCGGCGGGGTTGCTCGGCGTTAGCGTGTGACGATGCCGGAGCAGGTCACCGTCTCGCTTCCCGACGGATCCACCAAGGCCCTCCCCGCCGGTGCCACCGGGGCCGATCTCGCCGCCGCCGTCGGCCGGCGCCTGGCCGCCTCGGCCGTCGCCGCCGTGGTGGACGGCCAGGAGGTCGACCTCGGGCGGCCCCTGCCCGACGGTGCCTCGGTGTCGGTCGTGACGGCCGGCTCCGAGGCGGGCCGGGCCGTGCTGCGGCACTCGACGGCGCACGTGATGGCCCAGGCCGTGCTGCGGCTGTGGCCGGGTGCCCAGTACGCCATCGGCCCCGCCATCGCCGACGGCTTCTACTACGACTTCGCCCTCCCGGGCGGGGCCACCTTCTCCGAGGAGGACCTGGCCCGCATCGAGGAGGAGATGCGGGCCATCGTGGCCGAGGACCAGGCTTTCCGACGCGAGGAGCACAGCCTGGTCGACGGCCTCGCCCTCTTCGCCGACCAGCCCTTCAAGCGGGAGATCATCGAAGGGGTGGGCGCCGACGCCGGGCTCCGAGCCGAAGCCGTCGGCGACATCGCCCCCGGTGGCGAGGTGAGCGTGTACCGCAACGACGGGACCTTCTTCGACCTGTGCCGGGGGCCGCACGTCCCCTCCACCGGACGACTCGGGCACTTCAGGCTCCTGCGGGTGGCGGGCGCCTATTGGCGCGGCGACGAGAAGCGTCCCCAGCTGCAGCGGATCTACGGGACGGCCTGGGAATCGGCCGAGGCCCTGGCCGGGCACCTGCACATGCTCGAGGAGGCCGAGCGGCGCGACCACCGGCGCCTCGGCGCCGAGCTCGATCTCTTCTCCTTCCCGCCCGAGATCGGCTCGGGGCTGGCCGTGTTCCACCCGAAGGGTGGCCTCATCCGCCGGCTCATGGAGGACTACTCGCGGCGGCGCCACGAGGAGGCCGGCTACCTCTTCGTGCACAGCCCCCACATCACGAAGGAGGACCTCTTCCAGATCTCGGGGCACCTCGAGACCTTCGCCGAGGGGATGTTCCCCCCCATGGAGCTCGACGAAGGACACCGGTACTACCTGAAGCCGATGAACTGCCCCTTCCACATCCTCGTCTACCGGAGCCGCCAGCGGTCCTACCGGGAGCTGCCCATGCGGCTCTTCGAGTTCGGCACCGTGTACCGCTACGAGAAGTCCGGCGTCGTCCACGGGCTCACCAGGGTGCGGGGGCTCACCATGGACGACTCGCACATCTTCTGCGCCACCGACCAGATGGTCGCCGAGATCCGTTCCATCCTCACCTTCGTGCTCGACATGCTCCGGGAGTTCGGGCTCGAGGACTTCTACCTCGAGCTGTCGACCCGGCCCGAGGGCAAGGCGCTCGGCACCGACGCCGAGTGGGCCGAGGCCACCGAGACGTTGCGGTCGGTGGCTCTCGAGATGGGGCTGCGGCTCGAGCTCGACGAGGGCGGCGGGGCCTTCTACGGCCCGAAGATCTCCGTCCAGGCCCGCGACGCCATCGGCCGGCACTGGCAGATGTCGACCGTGCAGCTCGACTTCAACCTGCCCCAACGCTTCGGCCTCGAGTACGTCGGGGCCGACAACGCCAGGCACCGGCCGGTGATGATCCACCGGGCCCTGTTCGGCTCGGTGGAGCGGTTCTTCGCCGTCCTGCTCGAGCACTACGCCGGGGCGCTGCCGACCTGGCTCATGCCGGTGCAGGTGGCCGTCCTCCCCGTCCGCGACGACCACGAGGCCTACGCGGCCCGAGTGGTCGAGGCGTGCCGCCACGGCGGGCTCCGGGCCGAGCTGTCGGCCGCCGACGAGCCGCTCGGGGCCCGGGTGCGCCGGCAGAAGCTCGAGAAGGTGCCCTACGTCCTCGTCGTCGGCGACGACGACGTGGCCGGGGAGACCGTGGGGGTCAACCGGCGGGGGGGCTCGCGCCCCGAGCGCGGGGTGCCGCTCGACCGCTTCGTCGGCGAGGTGGTCGGCGAGGTGACGAAGCGGGCATGAGCCTCGAGCATCTCTGGGCGGGGTGGCGGCTCGACTACGTCCAACGCGCCGGCGCCGAGGAGCGCGCCGGTGCCCCCGGCGAGTGCGTCTTCTGCCGGATCGCCGCCAGCGGACCGCCCTCGGCCGACAACGGGGTGGTGTGGCGCGACGAGCGGGTCTTCGTGGTGCTGAACGCCTACCCCTACGCCAGCGGGCACCTGCTCGTGCTCCCGGTGCGCCACGTCGGGGACCTCCACGAGCTCGACCCCGCCGAGTCGGCCGCCATGTGGGGGGCCACCCTCGACGCCATGGCGGCGCTCGGGGCGGCCTACGACCCCGACGGGATGAACATGGGGGCGAACCTGGGACGGGCGGCTGGGGCGGGCATCCCCAGGCACGTGCACCTGCACGTGGTGCCGCGCTGGAGCGGGGACACGAACTTCATGACCACGGTGGGCGGGGTGCGGGTCCTGCCCGAGGCGCTGGCACAGAGCTGGGAGAAGCTCGAGGGGGCGTGGCCGGCCCGCTGAGCCGGCCCCGGGGCCCCGGTCAGTCGCCCTTGGCCTTGGCCAGCTTGTCCACCAGGTTGGCGGGCACCACGTCGTAGTGGTCGTGCTCGGCCCGGAAGTGCCCCCGGCCGCCGGTGAGCGAGCGGAGGTCGACGGCGTAGCGCTGGATCTCGGCCGTCGGCACGAGGGCGGTGATCACCTGGTAGCCGCCCTGGAGGGTGTCGGTCCCCTGGACCCGGCCCCGGCGGGAGTTGAGGTCGCCGAGGATGTCGCCCTGCATGGACGCCGGCACGGTGACCTCGAGCCGGCTGTGGGGCTCGAGGAGCACGGGGCCGGCCTTGGCCGACGCCTCTCTGAAGGCGAGCGACCCCGCCATCTTGAAGCTCATCTCGGAGGAGTCGACGGGGTGGTACTTGCCGTCGTGCAACGTCACCTGGACGTCCACCACCGGGTAGCCGTAGACGCCGCCCATGCCCATGGCCTCGATGACGCCCTTCTCCACGGCCGGGATGTACTGCTTGGGGATGGCTCCGCCCACGACGGCGTCGACGAAGTGGAAGCCCTCGCCGCGCTCGAGGGGGGCGACGCGGACGTTGGCCACGCCGAATTGCCCGTGGCCGCCTGTCTGCTTCTTGTACTTCCCCTCGGCGTCGGCGGGCTTGGTGATGGTCTCCCGGTAGGGGACGAGGACGTCCTCGGTGGCGACCTCCACCCCGAACTTGCGGGCCAGGCGCTCGCAGCAGACGGCCAGGTGCGTCTCGCCCGTCCCCCGCAGGAGGGTCTGGTGGGTCTCGTCGTTGCGCTCCACGACGAGGGAGGGGTCCTCCTCCTGGAGGCGGTGGAGGCCGGTCATGAGCTTGTCCTCGTCGCCCTTGGACTTGGGCCGGATGGCGATGGAGAGCGCCGGCGGCTCGGGGTCGAGGGCGGCCACGGTGACGGGGGTGCCCTTCGGGGCCAGGGTGTCGCCGGTGGCGGTGTCGGAGAGCTTGGGCACCGCCACGATGTCGCCGCACTGGGCCTCGGAGACGGGCTCGGTCTCCTTGCCGCGCAGCAGCTGGAGCACGTGCAGCCGCTCGTCGGTGTGGGTGCGGGGGTTGGTGAGGACCGTGTCGGGGCGGATCGTGCCCGAGAGGACCTTGAGCAGCGAGATCTTGCCCACGTAGGGGTCCGAGACGGTCTTGAACACCCGCGCCAGGGGCTGGCCGGCCGGGTCGCAGCGGACCTCGGTCGTGGTGTCCCCGGCCCGCACCTCGAGGGGCGGCCGGACGTCTGGGGCGGGGGCGATCTCGGCCAGGAGGCTGGCCAGGCGGTCGATGCCGACGCCGGTGGCCGCCGAGCCGCAGACCACCGGGAAGACGAGCCCCTGGGACACGCCGCCCGCCAGGGTGGCCTCGAGCTCCTCTGTGCCCGGCACGTCGCCCTCGAGGTAGCGCTCCATGAGGGCGTCGTCGCCGACGACGATGCCCTCGACGAGCTGCTCGCGCACCTGGTGCTCGAGGTCGGCGAGCTCCTCGGGGATGGGGCCGGTCGTCGCCTTGCCCCCCTCGTAGACGATGGCGGTGTCGGTGAGGAGGTCGGCGATGCCCCGGAAGGCGGTCTCCTCGCCGACGGGCAGCTCGAGCGGCGCCACCCCGGAGCCGAAGCGCTCGCGCAGGTCGGCCAGGGTGCGGTCGAAGCTGGCCCGCTCGCGGTCGAGCTTGTTCACGAAGAGCAGCCGGGGGAGCCCCAGGGCGGCGGCGTGCGACCAGGCCGCCTCGGTCTGCGCCTCGACGCCTTCCACGGCGCTCACCACGACCACCACGAGGTCGGCCACGGCGCAGGCGGCGCGCACCTCACCGAAGAAGTCGGCATAGCCGGGGGTGTCGACGACGTTGAGCTTCACGTCGCCCACGGCGCAGGGCGCCATGGCCAGCGACAGCGACAGCTTGCGCTTGGTCTCCTCGGGCTCGAAGTCGGTGACGGTGCTGCCGTCGTCGACCTTCCCCTGGCGGGTGGTGGTGCCGGTGGCGAAGAGGAGGGCCTCGGCCAGCGTCGTCTTCCCCGCCCCGTTGTGCCCGACCAGGGCGACGTTGCGGATGCGAGACGGCGGGTAGCTCGGCACCTGGAGCGCACCTCCCATTGGCGTGGCGCCCGCTGGCCGGCGCCTGTCGATCGCAGCCTACCGGCGCCTTCCGGGGGTCGCCGGGGGGCCGCTGGTAGACTGGGGCGAGAGCTACGGAGGGACCGGCTTCATGCTCGATGGCCGCTGGCGTAGCGCCGTGGACCGCACAACCAAGCCCGTCGGGACCGCGCTCGTGCGCGCCCGGGTCACCGCCGACGTCCTCACCGCTGTCGGGCTGGTCATGTCGGGTGTCACCGCCCTCGTGGTGGCGTCCGGGCACCTCGTGTGGGCCGTCGTCATGCTCTTCCCGACAGGGCTCCCCGACCTCTTCGACGGGGCGGTGGCCAAGGCGTCGGGGACGGCCTCGGTGCGCGGCGCCTACTTCGACTCGGTCGCCGACCGGCTCTCGGACGCCCTCATCCTGGGCGGGATCTCCTGGTACCTGGTCTCCCGCCACCACGGCACGGTCGCCCTCCTCCCCTTCGCCGTGCTCGGGGTGACGCAGCTCATCTCCTACCAGCGGGCCAAGGCCGAGCTGCTCGGCATCGCCGCCGCCAAGGGCGGGCTCATGGAGCGCGCCGAGCGGTTCATCCTGCTCGGCGTCTGCTTCGTGGCCGGCTCGGTCACGGCGTCGGCCTTCGTGCCGGCCCTGTGGGTCTACCTCGGCCTCGTGGCCGCCACCGCCGCCGGGCGCTTCGTCCGGGTGTGGCAGGTCGCCGAGGGTCCGGTGCGCCCGGCCCGGCCCCGGCGGGCCCACGGGCGGCCCACGCGCCGGCCCATCACCGCCTGGCGCGAGGCCGGGGGATTCCGTCCGCTGCGGGAGACCGAGGCCATGGCCCGGTTCCGGGCCTGGCGCGAGGCGGCACCGGCCAACCGGGCCGCCCGCCAGCGGCGGCGGGCCACCAGCCGCAGCGGGCTGCGGTCGGGCCGCCACGCCGGCTCCGGCGGGCACTGAGATCCCCCGGCTCGCCTATCTGACCTACCGCGCCGCCGGGGCTCTGTTGGCCCGGCTGCCGGAGCCCGCCGCCGACGCCGGTGCCGCCGTCGTCGCCGCCGCCCTGGGACGGCGCCCCTCGGCGGCGGCGGCCCACTACGGCCGGGCGCTGTCTCGGGTGCTCGGCCGGTCCCTCTCGCCCCACGAGGAGCGGGCCTGGGTGCGCCGGGCCTTCGCCATGTACGCCCGGTACTGGCTGGAGGGCGCCCGGCTGGCCGGCACCGACCCGGCCGTGATCGAGGCCCGCATGGCGCCGCCGCTCGGCTGGGAGTGCTTCGAGTCGGCGATGGGGTCGGGGCGGGGCGTGATCCTGGCCCTGCCGCACGTGGGCAGCTGGGAGTGGGGCGGGGCCTGGCTGGCGCAGCGGGGCTACCCCATGACCTCTGTGGCCGAGCCCCTCGAGCCTCTCGAGCTCTACGAGTGGTTCGTGGCCCAGCGCCAGGCCATGGGCCTCACCATCGTCGCCCTCGGCCCCGGGGCCGGCTCCGTGCTGCTGCGCACCCTGCGCGACGGAGGCCTCGTGGGCCTGCTCTGTGACCGGGACGTGGGCAGTGGAGGGGTGGAGGTCGAGTTCTTCGGCGAGCGGACCACCCTGCCGGCGGGCCCGGCCACCTTGGCCCTGCGGACCGGGGCGGTGCTCATGGCGGCCGCCGTCTACAGCGGGCCGGGCCGGAGCCACTCCGCCGTGATCCGCCCCCCCATCGACACCGAGCGACGGGGGTCGCTGCGCGCCGACGTCGCCCGGGTCACCCAGGAGGTCGCCGCCGAGCTCGAGGCGCTGATCCGCCGCGCCCCCGACCAGTGGCACCTCTTCCAGCCCAACTGGCCCGGCGACCCCGGATTCGGCGGCGCGCCGGGCCTTCCCTAACATCACCCGAGGTGCTGCCCACCTTCATCGTCATCGGGGCCCGCAAGTCCGGCACCTCGAGCCTCTGGGAGTACCTGAAGGGGCATCCCGGCATCTTCGTCCCCGAGGAGGAGAAGGAGCCGAAGTTCTTCGTGGAGGAACGCGGCTGGGGTGCGGGCCTCGAGTGGTACGAGGGCCTCTTCGCTGGGGCCCGGGAGGACCAGGCCCGAGGCGAGCTCTCCACCGACTACACGGCCTTCCCCCTCTACACCGGGGTGCCGGCGCGCATGAAGGCGCTGCTCCCCGACGTGCGGCTCGTCTACGTGATGCGGGACCCGATCGAGCACCTCCGCTCGGCGTACGCCTAATCGCTGTGGCTGGGCACCGAGTCGCGCCCACTGCGCGAGGCGCTCGTCCTCGACGCCCGCTACCTCTACGAGTGCCAGTACTCGCTCCAGATCGAGCAGTACCTCGAGCACTTCCCCCGGTCCCAGATGCTCCTCTTCACCGCCGAAGCCCTCCGCCACGACCGGGCGCGGACGCTCGGGCGCCTCTTCGAGTTCATCGGCGCCGACCCGGGCCACGTCCCGGAGAACGTCGGCCAGGAGTTCAACCGCGCCGAAGGCCGCCGGGTCCCGCGCCCGTGGGCCCGGCGGACCGGGGACATCCTGTTGCGCACCGGGCTCGCCGAGCGCATCCCCTCGTCGGTGGCGGCGCGCCTCGAACGGGTGAACCGCGGTCCCCTCTTCGCCCGGGAGCTCGACCCCGACGAGCTCGTCGTCGACGACGAGCTCCGGGCGCGCCTCGCCGGCTACCTGCGCCCCGATCTCGAACGGCTCCCCGGGCACCTCGGCGGCGCCTTCGACTGCTGGGGCCTGCTCGAGCGCTCCTGAGCTGAAGGCGGGAGTGCCGCCCGGACCGGCGCCGGCTACTGCGGCCGGGGCCGGGGGCCGGGGGCCGGGGGCATGCCCGGGCGCTGGCCACCGGCGGCGCGGCCCTTCTGGCGGCCCTGTCGGCCGGCGGCACGGCGGACGGCCCGGCCCGCCCGGGCGTCGAGCTCGCCCGAGAGGCTGGCCTCGAGCAACTCCCGGCGCTGCTTGGCCGGCACCTTGGCGAGGTACTCGTCGAGGTCGGCGAGCTGGTCGGGGAGGTCCCGGCCCTTCTTCTTGCTCTTCTCGAGGAAGCGCAGGAGGCGGCGGGCGTAGAAGCCGCGCACCGGGCCGATCTGCATGACACGGCGGAAGAACCGGCCGCGGCGGGTGGTGGGCTGGCCCGACGGGTCGGCGGCCTTCGGGGCCGCCTTCGGCTTCTTGGCGGGCCGGGCGGGAGCGGCAGCGGTCGAGGACCGGACCGGACGCTGGCGGGGCATGGTCCATTTCTAACCCGCGGCCGGCCCCCGACGAAGCGGCCCCGGCGCCGGTGCGTACCCTGGCGCCGATGCGGGTGGCCCTGGTGTCCCCCTACAGCCTCTCGGTCCCCGGTGGCGTCCAGGGCCAGGTCCTCGGTCTGGCCCGGGCGCTGCGGCGCGCCGGGCACGAGGCGGTCGTCGTGGCCCCGGCCGAGGCGCCCCCCGACGTCGGGGGGCTCCCGGCGGAGGCCCTCGTGGTGGTGGGCCGGTCGCTGCCCTTCCCCGCCAACGGCTCGGTGGCCCGCCTGGCCGTCGGCCCGGCCAGCGCCGCCCGCACGCTGCGGGCCCTCGGACGCCTGGCCCCCGACGTGGTCCACCTCCACGAGCCACTCGCCCCCGGGGTCACCTGGGCGGCCCTGGCCCGGCCCGGCCCCAAGGTGGGGACT